>DASWDS010000082.1:0-18425 GCA_036395165.1 Anaeromyxobacteraceae bacterium
AGCGGCGCGCCGCGCTCGTCCTGCAGCGCGGGCGGGGCCGCCGGCTCCGCGACCTGCACGCCAATGGGCGCGTTCACGGCGCTCCGCGCGCGCGCGGCCGCGGCGGCGCGGGCCTGGACGCGCGTCTTGGGGATCCGGGGAAGGAGCGACGGCGTCGCCCACGCCGCCTCCGCAGCGAGCGCGAGTACCACGGCGAGCAGGGTCTTCATGGCGGGCTCCGACAAAGGCCAGAGCACCTTTGCCAGCGCGCGCGCCGCCGGAAAGCCCCTCAGCGTGAGCCGCGTCGGGTCATCGTCACGCGGGCAGCGACGCGAAGAACTGCGACAGCGCCGCGTTGAACGCGTTCGGGTTCTCCATGTTGGGCAGGTGACCCGCGGCCGGGATGCGCACCAGGCGCGCGCCCTTCACGGTGTTCGCCATGCGCTGCGCCTCGGCGAACGGGATGACCTGATCCTCCTCGCCGAAGATCACCGCGGCCGGGCAGGTGATGCGGCCGAGGGTCGGCACCGAGTCGGGTCGCCGCGCCATGCCGCGCTGCGCGGCGGCGACGCCCTCCGGCGTGCCCTCCTTGATGAGCGACCTCACCGTCGCCTCGACGCTCGGGTCGGCCTGCGGCCGGAGCAGCCTGGGCGCGAAGTCGCTCGCCACCCAGCCGAGGCCCTCCGCGAGCGCGCTCGCGGCGTAGGTCTCGCGCCCCGCCTTCTGCTCCTCCGTGTCGGGCGTCGCCTTCGTGTCCACGAGGGCGAGGCCGCGGACGAGCTCGGGCGCGCGGCGGTAGAGCTCGAACGCGACGTACCCGCCCATGGAGGAGCCCGCCACGGCCACGCGCCGGATCCCGAGCTGGCGCAGGAGCGCCAGCACGTCGCCTGCCAGCAGGTCCATGGTGCTGGCCGCGGGAGCCGGGCGGCTCTGGCCCAGCCCGCGGTAGTCGGGCGCGATCACGTGGAAGCGCGACAGCGCCGTGAGCTGCGGTCCCCACATGGCCGAATGGAGCGGGAACGCGTGGAGGAGGAGCACGGCCTCGTTGCCGGAGCCGGCATCCCGGTAGTGGAGCGACGCGTCGCCGGCATGGATGGTGGGCATGAGAGAACGATGATCATGCCGCCGCTCGGAAGGACGGTTCTGCTACCCTGGTGGGGGCCGGGAATGAAGGTGAGCGCTCGCTCGTATGCAAGCGTCACCGCGGCTGGGGCTCGCTGCCGGCATTACGATCGGCAGGCCGCGCTCTCGAAGCGCCCCGTCGCGGCAACCCAGGGAGCTCTCGATGGCTTCGAACGGAATGGGGCGCCGGAGGTTCACCAAGATGTCAGCGGGCACCCTCATCGCCGCAGGCGCGGCCGACCTCCTCGGCTGCGCCGCCGGCCAGCCGCGGCCGGGCGGTCCCGGCCCGACGTCCGGCATCGGCTACTTCGCCCGCTTCGGCGTCACCGAGGCCATGATCGCCGAGGCGCTCTCGGCGGCGCTCTCGCGCGGCGGCGACTACGCCGACGTCTTCTTCCAGCACCGCGTCTCGAACGACCTCGCGCTCGAGGACGGCGCCGTGAACCGCGCCTACACGACCGTCGAGCTGGGCGTCGGCGTGCGCGTGGTGAAGGGCGACCAGACCGGGTACGGCTACAGCGAGGACCTCTCGAGCGCGGCGCTGAAGACGTGCGCGCAGACGGCGGCGGCCATCGCCGACGGCCCGTCGCGGCAGGCGCCGCAGCGCTTCCACGTCGCGTCGCGGCTGCCGCAGCGCTACCCGCTCAAGGTCCCCTGGGAGGAGATCCGCCCCGAGCAGAAGCTCCCCGTCCTCGACGGCGTCAACGGGAAGGTCTTCGCCGCCGACCCGCGCGTGAAGAAGGTCACCGTCTACTTCCGCGACGAGTCGGGAGCGGTGCTGCTCGCCGACAGCCAGGGCCGCATCGTCGAGGACCTGCAGCCGATGACGCTCCTCTACGTCTCGTGCGTCGCCGAGCAGGACGGCCACCGCGAGCAGGGCGGCTACAACGTGGCGGGCCGCGCCGGGTTCGAGTTCTACGCGCCCGATCGCCTGGAGCGCGTGGTGCGCGAGGCGGTCGCGCGGACGACCATCCTCTTCGAGGCGGTGCCGCCGCCGGCGGGCGAGATGCCGGTCGTCCTCGCCGCGGGCTCCTCGGGCATCCTCCTCCACGAGGCCATCGGGCACGGCATGGAGGCCGACTTCAACCGCAAGAACGTGTCGATCTACGCGGACAAGATCGGGAAGGCCATCGCGAAGCCCTTCGTGAACATCGTGGACGACGCCACGAACGAGAACGCGCGTGGCGCCATCAACGTGGACGACGAGGGCAACGAGGCGGGCCGCACGCACCTCGTCGAGAACGGGGTCCTCGCCACCTACCTCCACGACTCCATCAGCGCGAAGCACTACGGCGTCGCCCCCACCGGCAACGGGCGGCGGCAGGGGTACCAGTACGCGCCCATGCCGCGCATGCGCGCCACCTACATGCTGCCGGGGCCGCACAAGAAGGAGGAGATCATCGCGAGCGTGAAGAAGGGCATCTACTGCCAGAACTTCTCGAACGGCCAGGTCAACATCGGCGCCGGCGACTTCACCTTCTACGTGAAGAACGGCTGGCTCATCGAGGACGGCAAGCTGACGCGGCCGATCAAGGACGTGAACATCATCGGGAACGGGCCGAAGGTGCTGGAGAAGGTGGACATGGTCTCGGACGACCTCCAGATCGACGAGGGCGGCTGGACCTGCGGGAAGGACGGGCAGAGCGTGCCCGTCTCGCAGGGCCTCCCCACCGTGCGCGTCTCGTCGATCACCGTCGGCGGCCGCGGCGGGAAGGGGTAGGAGGAAGCCATGCCCGGCTCGCAAGGCTCGGAAAGCAGCATGCTCCCCGTCGCGCAGGACGCCGTCGCGCTCGCGCAGCGGAAGGGCGCGCGCGAGGCGGCCGCGAGCGCCTACCGCGTCCGCAACGTCGAGGTGCAGTGGCGCGACGGGAAGCTCGAGAAGATCAGCGAGGCGACCACGCGCGGGCTCGGCCTCGACCTGTACGTGGACGGGCGCTATTCGTCCGTCTCCACCTCCGACCTCCGGCCCGAGGCGGTGGAGCGCTTCGTCGAGGACGCGATCGCGCTCACCCGCAAGCTCGCGGTGGACCCGCACCGCGCGCTCCCCGACCCGGCGCTCTACGCCGGGCAGGCCAAGGTGGACCTCGACCTCGAGGACAAGCGCTACGGCGAGGTTGACGCGCCCCGTCGGCGCGCCATCGCGCAGGAGCTGGAGCAGGCGGCGCGGAGCGTGAAGGGCGCCGAGGCCATCCTCTCCGTCACGACCGGTTTCGGCGACACGCTCGCCGAGAGCTTCCGCGTCAGCTCGAACGGCTTCGTCGGCGAGCGGCGCGTCACCGACTTCGCCATGAGCGCGCAGGTCTCGGTGAAGGACCCGGACGGCCGGCGCCCGGAGGACTGGGACGCGGCGAGCGCGCGCCACTTCCACGCGCTGCCCGCGCCGGAGAAGGTCGGGCGCGGCGCGGCGGAGCGGGCGCTCTCGCGGCTCGGGTCGAAGAAGGGCGAGTCCGCGCTCTACACCATGGCGGTCGAGAACCGCTCGGCGGGGCGGCTCCTCGGCTTCCTCATGGGTCCGCTCGCGGCCGCGGCGCTCCAGCAGAAGCGCAGCTTCCTCGACGGGAAGCTCGGGGAGAAGGTGGCGACCGCGAAGCTCGACCTCGCCGACGACCCGCTCGTGCCGCGCGGCCTCGGCTCGCGCCTCTTCGACGGCGAGGGCATCGCGGCGAAGCGCTTCCCCGTCTTCGAGGGGGGCGTCCTGCGGAGCTACTACATCGACAACTACTACGGCCGGAAGCTCGGCATGAAGCCGACCACGCGCGGCATGTCGAACCTCGCCTGGAAGCTCGGCGACAAGGGCAAGGACGCGCTCCTCGCGGACATGAAGGACGGGCTCCTCGTGACCGGCTTCCTGGGCGGGAACTCGAACGGCACCACCGGCGACTTCTCGCTCGGCGCGCAGGGCTTCCGCGTGCGGAACGGGGCGATCGCGGAGGTCGTGGGCGAGATGAACGTCTCGGGCAACCACCTCGAGCTGTGGCGGCGGCTCGTCGCCGTGGGCAACGATCCTTACCCGTACTCGTCGTCGAGGTCGCCCACGCTGGTGTTCGAGGGCGTGCAGTTCGCCGGGGTGTAGCTACCCCGCCGTCTCGCCTTCCTTCTCCGTCCGCGGCTGCCGCGGAGTGAGCGCCGAGAAGACGAGGGCGATCACGATCCCCTCCGGGCGCTCGCCCTGCCCGCCCGAGAGCGCGATCGTCCCCGCCTCGCACGCGGCCGCGGCGCGGGTGAGCCACCCCGCGACCGCCGGGTCGGCGTTCACCGTCTCGCACGTCGCCGAGAGCACCTCGACCAGCACCGCCCACTCCTGGGTGAGCTCGCCCGGCGCGAGCGCCGTCGCCCAGCGCACGAGGCCGGCGAGCCCGCGCCACACCTCCTCGGGCGCCGCGCCCGCGACGAGGAGCTCGCCCGCGCGGTCGAAGAAGTGCGGGACGAGGTCGTCGATGAGCCCCGGGAACACCTCCGGCCGCGCGGAGGCGCGCGCGAGGCGCCAGATGCGCGTCAGCTCCTCCGTCTGCTGGCGGAGGAAGGGCCCGACCTTGGCGGCCCCGAGCCGCGTCACGGCGCCGTCTCCCGCAGCCACCCGACGGCCGCGGACGCCTCGCGCTCGAACGCGGCAAGCTCCTCGGTGAAGAGGTGCGTCGCGCCCTTCACCACCGCGACCCGGCGCGGCCCCGCCGCCTTGGCGAGCGCCTGCTCCACCTCCGCCGGCGCGCCGAATTCGTCCCGCTCCGCCTGCACCACCGCCACCGGCTTCGCGCAGCGCTGCACGGTGGCGGCCGCGGCCTGGCGCAGCGAGAGCGCGAGCCCGGCGACGAGGACGCCGCGCACCGCCGCGTCCGGGCAGCCCGCCTCGAGCGCCATCCACGAGCCGAACGAGAAGCCGCAGGCGTAGCGCGGCAGGTCCGGGTGCCTCTCTGCGAGCCAGGCGAGGCCGGCGCGCGCGTCGTCCACCTCGCCGCGGCCCTCGTCGTGCTTCCCCGAGGAGAGCCCCACGCCGCGGAAGTTGAAGCGCAGCGACGCGCCGCCGTGCGAGCGCACCGCGCGCGCCAGCCGGTAGGTGGCGTGGTTGTTCATCGTGCCGCCGTAGAGCGGGTGCGGGTGGCACACCAGGGCCGCGAAGCGAGGCGACTCGGGCGCCTCGTAGAGCGCCTCCAGCCGACCCGCCGGTCCCCTGAGCTCGACCTGCACCGCGCCAGTTGTAATGCGGCCCAGCACCGTTCGCCCTGAGCGTGGCGGCGCCGCAGGCGACGCGAGGTCGAGGGCGAACGCGCCGAACGGGCGCGCCGCTCGCTACGTCCCGAGGAGGCTCTCGAACAGCTTCCGGCCGTCGGCGCAGCCCAGGATCGCCTCCGCCGCCCGCTCGGGGTGCGGCATGAGCCCGACCACGTTCATCCGCGGCCCGCTCGCGACGCCGGCGATGTCGCGCGCCGCGCCGTTGGGCGCCCCGCCCGCGTACCGGAACACGACCTGGCCCTCGCCCTCGAGGCGGTCCAGCGTCTCCGGGTCGGCGTGGTAGTTGCCCTCGGCGTGGGCGACCGGCATCCGGAGCTTCTGCCCGCGCAGCCCCGTCGTGAGCGGCGTGTCCACGCCCTGCACCTCGACGAGCACGTCCTGGCAGATGAACTTGAGTGACGCGTTGCGCAGCAGGGCGCCCGGCAGGAGCCCCGACTCGCACAGGATCTGGAAGCCGTTGCAGATGCCGAGGACCGGGCCGCCCGAGCGCGCGAAGCTCACCACGTCGTCCATCACCGGCGAGAAGCGCGCCAGCGCGCCGCAGCGGAGGTAGTCGCCGTAGCTGAAGCCGCCCGGCAGGATGACCGCGTCGAGCCCGGCCGGCAGCCGGTCCTTGTGCCACACGTAGTGCGCGTCGGCGCCGCAGACGTGCTTCACCACGTGGTAGACGTCGTGGTCGCAGTTCGAGCCGGGGAAGGTGACGATGCCGACGTTCATGGGCGCGCGCCTCGCCTACTCGAACCGGTAGTCCTCGATGACGGTATTCGCGAGGAGGCGCTTGCACATCTCGTCGAGCCGCTGCTTCGCGCCGGCCTCGTCCTGGCCGTCCTTGAGCGTCACCTCGATGTACTTCCCGAGGCGGACGTCCTCCACCTCGTCGTAGCCCATCGTCCGGAGCGCCCGCCCCACCGCGGAGCCCTGCGGGTCGAGGACGCCGCGCTTCAAGGTCACGTAGACGCGCACCTTCTTCGCCATATGGGTCGGGTCTTATACCAGATCGCCCGCCCGGACACTGCCCGGAGCGGCCCGTGACCGCGGCGATCGCCTGCTTGCCTGCCGGGTCACCTTTGGTCAATGTGCGGCCCTCGGCGGGCTTCTCCCGCCGCACACGGAGGGACGCACATGAAGAAGCTCCTGCTCCTCACGGCTTTGCTCGCGATGTCGTCCACGCTCTCGGGCTGCTACGCCGGCTTCGTCTACGGCGGGAAGGTCTCGAACGGCTTCCTCTTCGCCGAGACGAAGACCGGCGAGCAGATGGACGGCAACACCATCGGCTCGAAGACGGGCGAGGCCTGCTCGGAGTCGATCCTCGGCCTCATCACCACCGGCGACACGAGCTACATCACGGCCGCCAAGAACGCCGGGATCAAGAAGATCAGCACCATCGACAACCGCTACAAGAACATCCTCGGCTTCTACTCGACGTACTGCGTCGTGGTCACCGGCGACTGACGTCCTCCTATCGTCCTCCCCCCGCCCGCGGGGGGAGGGTCGCCGGAGCGCGCCGCATCGCGGCGAAGGTCTCGCGCAGCGCGCGGCCCATCTGGATCTCGCGGCCGTGGCGGCTCACCTCGGCGACCGACAGCGCGACGTAGGCCCAGGCCACCGCGAGGTGCGCCTCGATCGGCGGGAGGTCGAAGCCGGTGTCCGGGGTGCCGATGCGCGGCACGTCGATGGGCCCCTTGTAGAGGAACTGCAGCACGAACAGCGTCAGCATGACGACCGCGTTCACGCGCGTGAAGCGGAACTTGAGCAGGCAGGCGACGCCGTAGAGGGTCGTCGCGAAGGACAGGAAGATCTCCGTCCGGTGGAGCGGGTCCATCACGATGGGGGTCGGCTGCCCGACCGAGAGCGCGTAGGCGATGGGGATCATCGCCACGAGCGCGGTGAACTGGTTCACCGTCGAGCTCACCATGTTGAGGAGCGCCATCGGCGCGAGCTTCACCGTGCGTGACCAGTAGATGGCGGTCACCTTCTCCGGGAACTCGGTCAGGAACGGCGCCACCCACTGCACGAACGCGAACTGCGAGACGCCCATGGCGACGGCGACGTGCTCCATCGCGACGAGGAAGGGGTGCGCCACCGCCCACATGACGACGCCGCCGAGCGCGAAGAGGCCGATGAGCACCGCGCGCCGCAGCCACCGCCGCTCGAGCTCGACGATGAAGCGCGGTGGCGCGAGCAGCTCCTCCTTCCCCTCCTCCTCCTGGGCGGGCAGGCGGTTCAGGAGCCACAGGTAGCCGACGAAGGCGCCGCCGAGCACGGCGGAGTCGAGGAGCGTCAGCGTCTCCTTCCAGATGAGGACGAGGTACCAGCTCGAGGCGAAGAGGAGCGCGACGATCTCGATCGCGTGCTGGGAGCCGAGCCGGATCGCGTCGAGCGGCCGGCCGTGCTTCTTGCGGTGGTAGAAGTCCGTCACGAAGAAGATGAGCGGCCAGCCGAACCCGGTGAGGAGCCGGTTCGAGCCGCTCGCGTTCGCGAAGACGAGGTCCACCCGGCCGTCGCGCCCGGCCTGCCAGGCGATGACGGCCTCGACCATGAACTCGGGCACGACCTGCAGGAGGGCGATGAAGGCGACCGCGAGCCCCTGCGAGACGAAGAACTGCGCCGCCTCCGCCCCCCACGAGATGAGGAGCGCGGCCGCGACGACGGCGCCGAAGCAGAGCGGGGCCGTGAGCCCCGGGTGAAGCTCGGTCGCGCGGACGGCCAGGGAGGACGCGGCCGCGAAGAGCGCCAGGCCCAGGAGGAGGGCGACGACGCCGCGGTGCTTCGGGTTGGACACGCGCGCCAAGTAGCATGGCCGCGAAGCCGTCGCCAGCGGATGCGCCGTGCTACGTTTCGTCGCATGCAGGAAGGGAGCACCCACGTCGCCGCGCTCGCGGGGCTGGCCGTCGCCCTGCTCCTCGTGCGGGCGCTGGTGGCCGCCCTCGAGTCGGCGGTCGTGGCGGTGGGGCTGCCCCGCGCCCAGGCCCTGGCCGCCGCGGTGGGCGCCCCCCGGCGCGCCCGCGCCCTCGCCGGCCTCCTCGCCTCGCGCGAGGCGACCGGCGCGCTCGTGCGGGTCACCGACACGCTGACGGCGTTCGCGGCGGGGCTCGCGGCGGCGATCGTCGGCGTGCGGGCGCTCCCGGCGTCACCGGGGCTCGGCGCCGCGCTCGCGCTCCTCGCGGCGGCGTTCGTCTCGCTCCTCCTCGGCGCGGCCGGCCGCGCCCTGGGCGCCGCGCACGGCGAGCCGATCGCCCTCGCGCTGGCCATCCCCGCCCGCGGCCTCGCCGCGCTCGTGTCGCCGCTCGCGCAGGGCGTCCGCCGGCTGGCGCGCCTCCTCGCCGGCCGGCCCGGCGCGTTCGCGCTGCCGCGGCCGCCGCTCGCCGACGTCGAGCGCGAGCTCGCCGAGTACGCGAAGGGCGCCGGGACGCCCTCCGACCAGTCCACGAGCGAGCTCATCCAGGCCGTCTTCGAGTTCCGCGACAAGGTCGCCCGCGACCTCATGGTGCCGCGCACGGAGGTGGTGGCGATCGACGTGGACACCCCCGTCCCCGAGATCCTGCGGCTCCTGGCCGAGGAGGGCCACTCGCGGCTGCCCGTCTACCGCGAGAGCCTCGACCACGTGGTCGGGACGCTGCACGCCCGCGACCTCGTGCCGCTCCTGACGCACCCCGAGCTCATCGTGCTGCGCGACCTCGTGCGCCCGCCGCACTTCGTCCCGTGGTCGAAGCCGGTGGACCAGCTCCTGCGGGAGATGCAGAAGAACCACATCCACATGGCGGTGGTGGTGGACGAGTACGGCGGCGTCATGGGCATCTGCACGCTCGAGGACGTGCTCGAGGAGATCGTGGGCGAGATCGGCGACGAGTTCGAGGCGGAGGAGGGGAAGGGCGTCGAGGCGCACGCCGACGGGACCTACACCGTCCGCGCGGACACGCCCGTCGCCGAGTTCAACCGCCTCGCGGGCGGCGCGATGCCGGAGGACCAGCAGTACGAGACTGTGGGCGGCTTCCTGAACGCGCTCGCCGGCGCCATCCCCGTCTCCGGCGACCGCTTCTTCCACCGCGGGTGGCTCTTCACGGTGAGCGAGGCGACGCCGCGGCGTGTGCTCAAGGTGCGCGCCGCCAGGGTGAAGCGCCAGGCCGACCGTGACGCGCCGGCTCGCCCGCGTTAGAGGACGGGCATGTACGCGATCGCCATCATCCGCTACCGCAAGCCGCTCGAGGACGTGCTGAAGGTGATAGACGAGCACCGCGCCTACTCGAGGGAGCTGAAGGCGAAGGGCGTCCTGCTCGCCTCGGGCCCCTTCGATCCTCGCCACGGCGGCGCCTTCCTCCTGCGGGTGCCCGACGCGGGCTCCGACGCTGCGCTCTCGGCCGTGCGCGACGGCGATCCGTTCGTGAAGCACGGGGTGGCGCAGTACGAGCTCCTCCCGTGGGCGCCCGTCATCGGCAAGGACGAGCTCGATCGGCTGTAGCCCGCGGTCCCGCCCGGGAAGCGCGCGCGGCGCGGCGCGGCGCTATGCATCCGCCATGGCCAGGGCCGACGATCGCGTGCAGTGGAACCTCCACGGAGTCGAGGTGGGGATGGAGGTCGTCGACGCGCAGGGCAAGCCTCTCGGCAAGGTGACGCGCCTCGACCCCTGGGGCGTCGAGGTCGTGCGCGGCTTCTTCAGCCCCCGCGAGTGGGTCATCGGGTGGCACGAGGTCCTCGAGGTCTCGGGCGGGACGGTCCGCGTCGCTCGCAGCGACGACGATCTGCTCGAGCTCGCCACGGGCGGCCTCCCGCCGATCCTCCGGCGCGGGACGCCACCGCGCGAGGAGCCGCTCGATCCGCTCGCGCTCGACCGCCGCGGGCACGGCTAGCCGCTCGCGCACCGCGGCGGAGTGCAGGCGCCGTCGCAGGGGGCTCCCTACTGTTTGCGAAGGGGTGCACCGACATGGTGGACCGGAATCGCATCCGCGAAGGGATGGTCGTCTTCAGCTCCGAAGGCGAGAAGCTCGGGAAGGTGCTGGTCTGCGACCGCGAGACGTTCGTCATCGAGAAGGGCTTCCTCTTCCCGAAGGACTACATCGCCCGCTACGAGGACGTGGCCGACATCGCCGGCGAGGACGTGAGGCTCACGCGCACGAAGGACGAGTTCACGCGCGAGGCCACCATGTCCGGCGGCAGGGTGGGTGAGAGCTCGATGCTGACCGGCGGCGGGAACGTCGGCGAGCCGGCGAGCGAAGCGGGCATCGCGACGTCCGGGCGTGCCGAGGCGCGCGAGGCCATGGCCGCGCGGCGGGAGGCGGAAGGTCGCCACGCGGCGTTCGAGCAGCAGCACGTCACCAGGCAGGCGGTCGATCTCGAGGCGCCGGGCGTGTACCCGTTGATCGACGAGGACGCGGAGACGAAGCCGAACCTCGGCGAGGACCCGGGCACCATCGCTCCGCGCCGCGACGAGGACGTGTAGAGAGGACGTGGAGATCGGACGCGCCAGGCCACGACCCCGGCGCGAAGGGCGTGGGCGAGCGGCGGTAAGCGACGGCCGGCGTTCAGCGGTTCATCACACCGGAACGAGCTTCACCTTCGTGTCGTAGAACGAGACGCTCCCGCCGACCTTGTCGATGAAGCACGTATTCTTGAGGTGCGGGTCGACCCACATCGCGGCATTCGCGTGGATGCCACCGGTGCGCTTCGGGTCCGCCTTCAGGACGGTTCCATCGACGACCATGTCCATCGCGCCGTCCGCCCAGTGACCGTGACCGAGTGTGAACGTGATGACGCCGGGGCGGATGCCCTCGATGACCGCGACCTTTCCGACCATCGCTCGTCTCTTGCCGTTGCCGAGGTCCCAGACGCCTTCCGGGTTCGTCGCCGACACGACCTTCACGAGCTGACCGGAAGCGAAGCCCAGCCGCCTGGCGTCGCTCGCGTTCATGATGATTGCATTCTCCGGCATGTGCAGCGTGAGGTACGGCTGGCTGATCGTCCGGGACTTCGTCATCCGAATGTCGCGATTCGTGATGAGGTGCAGGTCGTGCCCGGCTTCCAGGCTCTTCGTGTCGCGGCCGAGCGTGTCGGTGAGCGCCACGTACCGGGCGAGCCCGAAGTGGTGCTTGCCGGTGAAGGCGTCCGTCGCCTTCGCGGTCTTCTCCTGGTACAGGTTCAGGAGCTTCGCGTACTTGTTGGCGACCTGGTCGCCCTTGTACGACGCCTCCTGCGTGTCGAAGCGCCCGCCTCGCGTGAGCACCGTGACGACCTTCCGCCAGCTCGGGCCAGCGATGCGCTCCCAGCGCGCGGCGTCGAACACGTTCTTCGGCAGGTGACGCCGGCTCGCCAGGAACACCCGCAGGTCCTCGTCGCTGGCGTCCGCGACGGGCTTCCCGTCCGTCGCGACGTTCGCGACCAACCGGACGTAGAAGTCGTCGGGACGGGTGAGGTCCTGTCCGGGCGCGAGGCCGTCCTTGCCGAAGCCCGGAATGCCCAGCCGCTCCGCGAGCGCGAGCCACACCGCCTCGTACGAGATCGGCTGCGCCTCGCCGAAGACCTCGACGACCTCGTTCGGTGACGCGATGACGGGGTTTCGCACCGGCTGCACCTTCACCGGCATGTTCGGGTGCGAGCCCTGCATCTCCCACCGCTCGAGATAGTGCAGGTCCGGGAAGACGTAGTCGGCGTACATCGACATCACGCCTATCGTGATGTCGTTCGCGAAGTAGAGCGGGATCCGTTCGAGATCCTGCAACGCCTGGATGTTCGTGTGGCCGGCCGGGAGTGAGTACGGCGCTGCCGCCATGTACGAGTACAGGATCTTGATCGGATACGGATAGGCGTCCTGGATGGACGGGAGGATCTCCTGGTACACGTCGGACGAGAGCGGCCACCAGTTCCGCTTCGCGGGGTAGCCGTTGAAGATCGTCGACTCCTCGTACTTCACGTCGTGCCGGATGACCGACAGCCCGAACGCCTTGCCCGTCTTCGGGCTGAGCTTCTTCAGGCTGAACGGCTGGGCTTCCGTCTTCGTGCCGTCGACGTTGTACGTGGACGCCGCGATCATCCCTCCTGCCCAGTCGAAGTTGCCGATGAGCATGTTGAGGTTCATGAGCGACGAGATGTTGTAGAAGCCGTTGGTGTGCTGAGCGGGTCCGCGATGCACGTCGACGGCGGCCTTCTTGCCGTGCGAGGTGAGCTCGCGCGCGACGCTCTCGATGACCTTCGGCTCGATCCCGCAGATCTCGGCGTACTGCGCGATGGTCTTCTCGGCGGCGACCTCGCGCATGATCTGCAAGGCGCTCTTCACCCGGATCGCGCCCTTCTCCGCCGGGATCTCGGCGTCCACGAACAGCTCGCCCTCGACCGCTTCCTTCTCGTCGTTGGGGTCGAACGCGACGGGCTTGCCGTCCCTCATCACCACGAGGAGCTCGTACGGCGGGAGCTCCTTGCCTTCCTTGTCCTTGCGGATCTCGGGTGGCTTGAGGCCGATCTCCGACGCTCGCAAGAACGCGCCGGGCTCACCGTCCTTCCCGACCTTCACGAGCCACGGCCCGTTCGACCAGGTCGGCTCCTTGTCGGCCGTGGCCGCCGCCTTGTTGGCGTTGGCCAGGTACTTGGCGTCGAACCGCCGGTTCTCCAGGATCCACCGGGTCATCCCCATCGCGAACGCGGCGTCGGTGCCGGGCTTCACCGGAACCCAGCTTCCGGGCGCGCGCGACGCCAGCTTCGTGAAGCGAGGATCGAGGACGGTGATCTTGAGCGACCCGTCGGCGAGCCGCTCCGTGATGCGCGGGCTGCGGTTCGGCGGGCCGTAGTTCGCGTCGAAGAGGTTCGAGCCGACGAACAGCACGTACGCAGAGTTCTCCGCGTCCGCCTGCCAGTAGAACTTCTGCCCGTCCTTGAACCCATCCCCACCGTACTGCTCGCTGACCGCCTTGCAGGCGAAATACAGCGAGCCCTGGCACACGGTCGTGTGGCCGTGCGCGTTCGCGGTCCCGAACCCGTCGACGAATCGCTTGGCGAGCTCGGCGCGGCCCGCCTTCTTTCGCCCCCACATGTAGACGAACTGGTTGTTCTTCGGGCCGAAGTCAGGGTGATCGGGGTCGATGAGGACGCCGAGGCTCGCGGCGTGCTTCGCCTTGAACTCCTCGACCGTCATCTTCTTCTTGCGAATCTTCGCCACGTCCGCGCCCATGTCGTCGAAGATCTTGGGGTCCTTGAGCGCATGCACTTCCTTCAGCCCGGCGACGACGCGGTTCTCCTCGCCCGGGACGTGGGCGAAGAGCTTCCCGCCGTCGACGATCTCGTCGACGGCTTGCGTGAAGGGGATCGACGCCCACTTGTTCTCGCCGCGCTTCCCGACCCGCTTCAGCACCTTGCGGATGCGGTATGGATCGTAGGCACCCTGGTGCCCGGCCTGCCCCTTGGGGCAGATGGCGCCGTCGAGCTTCGCAGCGGCGGCGAGGCTCGCCGTCATGGGGAGGTGCGGGTAGAGCGCGAACGGGTTGTACGGGCTGCCGTCGACCTTGACGGCCACTCCGTCGAGCACCTTCACCTTGATGCCGCAGCCGGTGTTGCAGTTGAGGCACACGGTATAGAGCGTGTTCTCGGCCTGCATGAGCTGGTATCGCTCGGCGTCGGTGAGCTCACCGGCTTCGGCTCGTGCGACGAGGGCGCGCGCGATGTCGAGCTGCGACGCGACGAGCGCCCCGCAGCCAGCGAGGGCGCTGTTGCGGAGGAACTCGCGGCGTGACGTGCCGTTGCGCTCACCCATAGATCACCTCCAGCTTCTCGTTCGCGACGTAGTAGACGCGTGGAGCGGTGCCCTTGGCGGCCTTCAGGATCTGGATCTTGCTGGCCCGCTTCACCTTCGCGATGAGGCTCTGCGGATCGCTCTCGTCGCCGAAGTAGCCGGTTCGCCCGACGCAGCTCGTGATGCACTGAGGGAGCATGCCGTTCGCGAGCCGATGCAGGCAGAAGTGGCACTTGCGCGCGTTTCCAACCGGGAGGTTCTTGCCGCTGCGCGGCCACTGCTTGCCGTATTCGTACGACGGCATCGTCTCGTACTTCTCCAGCTCCGGCGTGTCGTCGGAGTGGTAGGCGCCGGCGTCGAGCGTCCGGGCGCCGTACGGGCACGCCGGAACGCACTTCCCGCAGCCGATGCACTTCTCGTAGTTGATCGGCACCGTGCCGGCGCCGATGCCGGTCGTCTCCTTCCACGTCGCGCCGCCCTTCCCCTTCACGGGGCAGGCCGCGACGCACGGCGGCTTGTCACACTGCATGCAAGGGCGAGGAATGAAGGTGCGCGAGACGTTCGGGTACTTCCCGCGCTCGTAGTCGTACACGGGCCGGTAGTAGAGCCGGGGTGGCAGCTTGTTCTCCGACACGCACGCGATGGTGCAGGCGTGGCAGCCGATGCACTTCCGCACGTCGAGGAGCATCGCCCAGCGCCGCTTCTCGGGCGGCTTCTCGAGAGCGCGCTCCAGGTCTTCGTGCATCGTGACGAGGATGTCTTTCTCCATGGTCGTCTCCACGCGTCGCGCGCTCAGCGGTGACACGTCCCGCAGTCGTCCAGGCCCGCCGCGCGCTTCCCGTCGTGGCAAGCGCCGCAGGACTTCCCCTGCGCCATCTGCTTCATGGTCGTGTGCTTCGTCCGGGTGGTGTCGAGGTAGAGCTTGGAATGGCAGTCGCGGCAGCCGAGCTTCGCCTTCACGACGTGCGCCTCGTGACTGAAGACCGCATCGCTCGCCCGGTTCACCTTGAACTTCACGTCACCCCCGCCGACGACCGCGACGACGGGGGTCGCGACTGCGAGCAGAGCTGCGATCAAGAGCGTTCTCATGCCCGGATTCCCCCGGAGTGTTCGGTTTGTGGCCGAGCACGAAAGCACAACGAGCGGTCAGTCGGCTATGGACCGGTGTCGTCGACATTGCCGTCACAAAAGGAGAAGCGACGTCGGGCACGCTCCGCACCAGAACGCGCGTGTTGCGTGCCGCAAGGTACGCCTGCGCGCGTTCGTCGCTCGCTACACATTGGGCGCAGGAGGACGCCATGAAGCTCACGGTGCTCGGTACCCTTGGGACTCTCGCGTTTGCCGCCGCAGCGCGCGCAGGAGACGAGAAATCTCCAAGGAATGTGCAAGATCCACCCGGCCGGGTATCCGTGGACCAACCGGCGGGAGTCGCTTTCGACGACCGCGATACCGAGCGCGATACGACCGACCCCATGCACGGCTCCACGTACGGCGACCTTCGGAAGGCGCGCGTGATGGAGGTCGTCACAACCGAGCAGTCCCCCGCCGCCGTGCGACGCACGGCGGAGGCGTCGGGACCCGCCGCGACGGCTCCTGCGCCGACGCAAGTCTCGCGTCAGCCGTCCAGCGCACAGCCCCAGCCCGGACGCGACGTCCGTGCGAGCCAGGACGAGCCGACCCGGACATTGACAGGCACCCCGGATACCAGCCTCGGCACCGACATCGGCTACGGCACCGGGACGGAGCCAGAAACACGGCAAAGGTGAGGCGACGGCACGCGCTATCGGCGCAGGAGCTGCGTCAGCGCATCCCGCGTGAGGACGGTCGGACCTCGTTCAGACTCACGTTTCACCCTTTTCGACCGCCGCAGTGGGGGGTCTGGGGGGAGCTGCGCTCGCTCCCCCCAGCTGAGGTCGAGCTACGCGAAAGCGCAGCTCGACCGGAAATCGCTCTGACTCGCCGAGAACTGCGTTTGCGAGCCGAGAAACGGCGAAAGGCGAGTCAGTTGTGGCACCGGCTGAGCCGACCCGCGTCGGATGAAACGGGGTAGGCTCGCGGTGCGTAGCCGGCACCGAGGTCGATCGTTCTGTGGTGCGCAAAGCCCGTGAGTCAGTTGGACCCGGAGCCCTCGAGCACCCCATCTTGCGCCACGGGCAGCGATGCCCCGGAGCGCGACTTCTAGATTTCGAAGACGTGGGCTCCTCGCCGGCGGCGCAGTGAGGAGGGACGACAAATGGAAGTGCTTCACCCGCGATGCGCAGGCCTCGACGTCCACAAGGACACGGTCGTGGCCTGCGTCCGAATGCAGGAGGGGCCGGCCGCTCGGCACGTCGTCGAGACGTTCGGCACCACCACGAAGGATCTGCTGGCGCTCTCCGACTGGCTCGGGGAGCACGGGTGCACGCACGTCGCGATGGAGGCGACGGGCGTCTACTGGAAGCCGGTTTGGCACGTGCTCGAGGAATCTTTCGAGCTGGTGCTCGCCAACGCGATGCACATCAAGAACGTCCCGGGGCGTAAGACCGACGTCAACGACGCCACCTGGATCGCCGACCTGCTCGCGCACGGGCTCATCCGCGCGAGCTTCGTGCCGCCGACGGCGATCCAGGACATGCGGACGCTCATGCGCACGCGCAAGCAGCTCGTGCGAGAGCGGGCGCAGCACGTGCAGCGGCTGCAGAAGACGCTCGAAGACGCAAACATCAAGGTCGCCTCCGTCGTCAGCGACATCACCGGCACGAGCGGCCGCGCGATGTTGCGTGCCCTCATCGAAGGCGAGACGGACCCGGAGCGGTTGCTGGCGGTGACGACCGGGCGGCTGCGCGCCGATCGCAAGACGCTCGCCGAGGCGCTGCGCGGACGGATTCGGGCACCGCACCGTTTCCTTCTCAGGCTCCATCTCGAGCAGATCGAGGCGCTCGAGAAGGCGGTCGACTCGGTCGACACGGAGGTGGGCGCCGTCCTCGAGCCCTTTCGCGCCAAGGTCGCCCGCCTCGTGACTATGCCCGGCATCAGCGATGTCGCCGCGCAGGTGCTGGTGTCCGAGGTTGGCGTCGACATGAGCCGCTTCCCGACGGCCGGACACCTGGTCTCGTGGGCCGGGCTCTGTCCCCGGAATGACGAGAGCGCAGGCAAGCGGCGCTCGACGCGCGTACGGCAAGGGGCGCCATGGCTCAAGGCCACCCTCGTTCAGGCAGCGTGGTCGGCAGCGCGCGCTAAGACCGGCTACCTCAGGGCGCAGTTTCTCAGGCTCAAGAGCCGCCGCGGACCGAAGAAAGCGATTCTCGCTGTCGCCGCCTCGATGCTCACGGCCGCGTACTACATGCTGCGCGACGACGTCGACTACCGCGATCTCGGCACCGACTACTTCGACCGCATCGACAAGACCAACGCTGCCGACCGGTTGGTACGCCGGCTGCGAAACCTCGGGTTCCAGGTCGAACTCAAGGCCGCCTGAGCGACGAGTTTCCTTCTAGAACCGCAGGTCCACCACGACCTCGCCGCCGCCTCCGGCGGCAGGGACGAGCCGAGCCTTGAGCGTGCCGCCCAGCGACGCGACGCTGTGCGCCTCCCCCGTCTCGAGGGTCTCGATCGAGAGCGTCAGGTCGCCCTTCTGCTCCTTCCCCTTCTCGGCGACGAAGGTCTTGTGGCCGGACGTCGTGAGGAGCGTCCTGCCGCTCTTCAGCGTCGCCAGCGTGTACTCCTTCTTCTCGACCGGGACGGGGAGCTCGACCTCGGCCGGCGCGAACGCCTTCACCGACTTCGGCAGCTTGGCGGGACTCACGGTGAGCAGGATGGCGCCGCTGCCCTTCGCTCGCGCCTTCACCTTGCAGCTGAAGGACCCCTTCACCGCGCCCGAGAGCTTGCCCGAGCACCCGCGTTCCTTCGCCTGGGCGGCGGAGGTGGTGAGGGCGAGGCCGAGGGTGAGCGCGAGGATGCCGCGGGCGAGCATGGATGTCCTCCTGGAGGTTCCGGGTTCGGGCTGGACCCCATTACAGCACAAAGGAGAAGGCCCACCAGCGCGGATGCCGGTGGGCCTCGCAGTCACGAGCGACCGTCCTCGACTACTTCGGGAGACCCGCCGAGTCGAGGTTGTTCACCATCGCGTCGAGCATCGCGTCCACGAACGGGATGTTGTGGACGCCGGCCGAGTTGTCGTTCTTGATGAGGAAGTAGTCGTACATCGACTTGGCGAGCTTCCCGTACGTCTTGACCGTGCCGCTGACCGAGTACAGCGTGGGCTGGGCCTTCGCCGCGTCGCTGTAGACCTTGTCGATGCTGCAGCCCGTCACCTTGTCGCCGTTCGAGAACGTGAGGTCGAAGCCGAGCGCGCGGCTCGCCTCCACGACGGCCACGTCGGTGATCGTCACGCCCGCAGCCG
>DASWDS010000083.1:0-5382 GCA_036395165.1 Anaeromyxobacteraceae bacterium
CCCCTGACCCGACCCCTGGCCCGATCCCCGACCGCCCTACCCCGGCAACCTCAGCCCGAGCAGCCACTCCCTGTTCCCCGCCGGTCCCTCGATCGGCGACTCCGCCTCCCCCAGGACCTCGAACCCGAGCGCGCGCGCCGCCGCCTTCACCTGCTCCAGCGCGCCGCGCCGCTTCGCGTCGTCGCGGACGACGCCACCCTTGCCGACCTCGCCCTTCCCCACCTCGAACTGCGGCTTCACGAGGAGGAGCGCCGTCCCGCCGGGCTTCAGGATGGCCTTCACCGCCGGGAGCACGAGCCGCAGCGAGATGAACGAGAGGTCCCCCGTGGCGAGGTCCACCTGCTCGCCCAGCACCGCCGCCGTCAGATGGCGGGCGTTCTCGCGCTCGCGGACGACCACCCGCGGGTCTTCGCGCAGCCTCGGGTGGAGCTGGCCATAGCCGACGTCCACCGCGTACACCCTGGCTGCGCCGCGCTGGAGCAGCAGGTCGGTGAAGCCGCCGGTGGAGGCGCCCAGGTCGGCGCAGGTCATGCCGCGGGGATCGACCGGGAACGCCTCGAGCGCCTTCTCGAGCTTGAGCGCGCCGCGCGAGACGTACTTGCGGGGCGCGGCGTCCTCCTTCACGCGAACCGGCAGCTCGGGGTCGACGAGCTGGCCCGGCTTGTCCACGCGCTGGTCGCCGTGCACGACGGCGCCCGCCATGACCAGCGCCTGCGCCTGCGTCCGCGAGGCGGCGAGGCCCTTCTCCACGAGGAGGAGGTCGATCCTGATCTTGCGCGCCAAGATGCCGTTCCCGCTCGCCGGGAGCGGGCTAGCGAGGGGGTCGAGGCGTCACGCGACGCCCCGCTCGCTCGGGATGACCATCCTGTCTCGGAGCAGCTCGCGCGCGGCCGCGGCGATCCCGGCCGCGTCGATGCCGAGCTGGGCGCGTTGCTTGTTGGCGTCGCCGTGCGTGATGAACTCGTCGGGGATCCCGAGCCGCTTCACCCTCACCTGATCGAGGATCCCGCGCCGCTCGAAGACCTCGAGGCAGGCCGAGCCGAAGCCGCCGGCGAGCGCCGCCTCCTCGACGGTCACGATCCGGCGCGCCGCCGACGCGAGCGCGCAGAAGAGCTCCTCGTCGAGCGGCTTCACGAACCGCGCGTCGACGACGGCGGCGGCGACGCCCTCCTCCCCCAGCGCCGCGGCGGCCGCGAGCGCCGCCGCGAGCATCGTCCCCGCCGAGAGCACGAGCACGTCAGGCCGCGCCCCGGCGCCGCGCGCGATGCGCGCCTTGCCGATCTCGAGCACGACCGGCGACGGATCGAGCGGCACGCCCACCCCGGAGCCACGCGGGAACCGGAACGCGGCGGGGCCGTCGTGCGCGAGCGCGGTCGCGAGCATGTGCCGCATCTCGTTCTCGTCCGCCGGCGCCATCACCACCATGTTCGGCACGCAGCGCAGGTACGAGAGGTCGAAGGCGCCCTGGTGCGTCTTGCCGTCCGCCCCCACCAGGCCGCCGCGGTCGAGCGCGAAGGTGACCGGCAGGCGCTGGAGGGCCACGTCGTGGATGATCTGGTCGTAAGCGCGCTGCAGGAAGGTCGAGTAGATGGCCACCACCGGGCGCAGCCCCTCGCAGGCGAGGCCGGCGGCGAACGTCACGGCGTGCTGCTCGGCGATCCCGACGTCGTAGGTGCGGTCGGGGAAGCGCTGCTTCGCCTTGATGAGGCCGGTGCCCTCGAGCATGGCGGCGGTGACGGCGACGACGCGCTTGTCGCGCTCCATCTGCTCGCAGAGCGCGTCGGCGAAGAGGTCGGTGTAGCCCTTCACGGCGGGCTTCTTCGCGGTGGACTTGCCGGTCGCGACGTCGAAGAAGCTGAGCCCGTGGCCGCGCGTGGCGAGATCGCTCTCCGCCGGCTTGTAGCCCTTCCCCTTGGTCGTGATGGCGTGGACGAGCACCGCGCCGTCGCAGACGGCGACCTTGCGGAAGGTCTCGACGAGGCCGACGACGTCGTGTCCGTCCACCGGCCCCACGTACTGGAAGCCGAGCCCCTCGAAGAGGATGCCGGGCGAGACGAGCGCCTTCGTCGCGTTGATGGCGTGGCGGATGACGGCGATGGCGTCGCGCCCCTTCGGCACCTGCCGCAGGATCTCCTTCACCGTGCGGCGCCAGTGGTTGAAGGTGCGGCTCGCGAACTTCTTCGTGAACCACTCCGAGAGCGCGCCCACGTTGGGCGAGATCGACATCTCGTTGTCGTTCAGGACGACGAGGAGGTCGCGCGCCAGATAGCCGGCCTGGTTCAGGCCCTCGAACGCGATGCCGCCGGTGAGCGCGCCGTCCCCGACGAGCGCGACCACCTTGCCCTGCTCGTTGTGCAGCCGGCGCGCCTCGATCATGCCGAGCGCGGCGGACACCGCGGTGGAGGCGTGTCCGACGCCGAACGCGTCGTGCTCCGACTCGTGCCGCTCCGGGAAACCGGCCAGGCCGCCCTCGGTGCGAATCGTGCGGAACCGCTCGCGGCGGCCCGTGAGGAGCTTGTGCGCGTAGGCCTGATGGCCGACGTCGAAGACGAGCCTGTCGAGCGGCGAGGTGTAGACGTAGTGCAGCGCCACGATGAGCTCGACCGCGCCCAGGGACGACCCGAGGTGGCCGCCGTTCTTGGCGCAGGTGGCGATGATCTCTTCGCGGATCTCCTCGCAGAGCCGCGGGAGGTCCTCGGGCTTGAGGCGCTTCAGGTCGAGCGGCGATTCGATGCGATCGAGCAGGCGGGGCATGGTCACCTCTGGCGCGTCACGACGAATCGGGCCAGCGCGCGCAGCGCGCCGGCGGGGGGACCGAGGGGCTCGAGCGCGGCGAGCGCCTCGGCGCAGGCGGCGTCGGCCCGCCGCCGGGCCTCCGTGATCCCAACCAGCGAGGGGAGGGTCGCCTTTCCGGCGGCCGCGTCCTTCCCGGCCGTCTTCCCCAGGGTAACGGAGTCCCCCGTCAGGTCGAGGAGATCGTCGGCGATCTGGAACGCGAGGCCCAGCTTCTGGCCGACGGCATCGAGCCCGCGCGCGCCACCCGTGGCCGCGATGGCGCCGCCCGTGACGGCGGCGGCGATGAGCGCGCCCGTCTTCGCCGCCATGAGCGCGAGCACCTCGGCCTCGGAGACCGGCTGGCCCTCGGCGGCCATGTCGAGCGCCTGGCCCTGGACCATGCGCCAGGCGCCGTCCGCGAGCAGCGCGGCGAGCGCGGGCGCGCGCGGATCGGGCGAGGCGAGCAGATGGAGGAAGGCGAGCGACTGCAGGCCGTCGCCGACGAGCACGGCGGTGGCCTCGTCGAACGCCCTGTGCACCGTCGGCCGGCCGCGCCGGAGGTCGTCGTCGTCCATGCAGGGCAGGTCGTCGTGCACGAGCGAGTAGGTGTGGACCATCTCGAGCGCGAGCGCGTAGCGCATGGCGAGGCCGTCGTCGCCGGTGTCGCCGCCGAGCGCCTCGCAGGTGGCGAGGACGAGCGCCGGCCGCATGCGCTTGCCGCCGCTGGTCAGCGCGTACTCGACGGCCTGCCCGAGCCGGGCCGGGCCCTCCCGGCGGCGCTCCTCGGCGAGCCGGCGGAGCTGGGTGTCGACGCGGCCGGAGACCGCCTTGAGGTAAGCCTCGATCGAGAGCGCGGGCACGGGACTGGGTTCTAGCACAGCCCGGGGGCGAGTCTCACGCGCTACCGCCGCTACCCCGGCGCGATCTGGGCCGGCGCGCCGCGCTGCTCCAGGATCTCGCGGATCCGGGAGATGAGGCGGTCCATGTCGAGCGGCTTCGGGAAGTAGTCCACCGCGCCGGCCTCGAGTCCGGCGCGCTCGTCCTCGACGCTCTTCCGGGCCGAGATGAAGATGACGGGGATGTCGTGGAAGGAGCCGTTCTTCTTGATCGCGCGGCAGAGCTCGAAGCCGTCGATCCAGCTCATCATGACGTCGAGCAGGATCACGTCCGGGCGATCGACGTGCATCGCGGAGATGAGCCTGAGCCCGTTCGCCGCCTGCCCCACGTCGAACCCCTCGAGCTCGAGCGCGAGGGTGAGCATCTCGCGCGTGTCCCGGTCGTCGTCGACGATGATGACCTTCGGCTTGCGCGGGATCTCGTCGTTCATTCAGGGGCCCTTGCCGCCTTCGGGGTCGAACGGGACTGCTTCCTCGGAGCCGTCGGCGTTGCGGACGAGGATCTCGATCCGCCGCTCCGCCTCGTCCAGCTTGCGCGTGGCCTCGTGGGCCAGCTTCACGCCCTCCGCGAACTTCTCGATCGACGCCTCCAGATCGAGCTTCCCCGACTCGAGCTCTCCGACGACGCGCTCGAGGCGCGCCACCACGGCATCGTACGCCTCCGCGACCTCTCCCCGCGCGACGGCCGGGCGCTCACTCGATGGGTCCACGCTGTCTCCCGAGACTCCAGTACCTAACCACGTCGAAAAGGGCGATCAACCACCGCCTGCTCGCCCGAGCCCGAAACGCCTCACCGGGGTTCCTCGTTTCGCCCCGGTAGCGGGTCCGGGCCGTCGTCGCGCGCGGTGACGCGCACGTCGAGCCAGCCCCGTGCCAGGGCGACGCGCAGCGCGCTGCCCGGCTCCGCGGCGACGCTCTGCGTCACGAGCCGCCCATCGCGGAGCACGAGCGCGAACCCGCGCTCGAGGAGCTTGGCCACGTTGGCGGGCTCGAGCCGGGCCCGGAGGCGCTCGACCCGCAGCCGCTCGCGAGGGAAGGTCGTCGCCTGCCAGCGGCCGAGGCGGCGCGCGGCGTCCTCGGTGCGCCTCACGAGCGCCCGCACCCGCGCCCTCGGCTCGACGCGGCCGAGCCGCGCGCGATCCTCGGCGAGCCGGGCGCGCGCGTCGCGCAGCCGCGCGCGCGAGGCGTTCTCGGCGCGGTGGAGCAGATCGTCGAGCCGGTGCCGCTGCTGCGACAGGAGGTGCGCCGGGTCTTCCAGCTCGGCGCGGAGCGCCCTCACCTCGCGGCGGCGCGACGCGACCTCCTCGGTGACGGTGCGCACGAGCCGCGCGCGGAGCGCCGCGAGGCGCGCCGCCACCTCCTCCTTCACCGGCGCGACGAGCTGCGCGGCGTGCGTCGGCGTCGCCGCGCGGACGTCCGCCACGAGGTCCGCCACCGTGAAGTCCACCTCGTGGCCGACGGCGCTCACCACCGGGATGGGGCACGCGGCGATGGCGCGCGCCAGCCGCTCGTCGTTGAACGCGGAGAGGTCGTCCTGCGAACCACCTCCGCGCGTGACGACGACGACGTCGCAGCCTGCGCGGCAGAGGGCGCGCAAGGACGAGGAGGCCTCCATCTCGGCGGTCGTCTGGGCATCGCAGGCGCGCCGGATCCCGTTCGCGATCGAGGAGGGCCTCGAGGTGGTCGCGCGCGGGTTCATCGAGATCTACCC
>DASWDS010000084.1:0-23247 GCA_036395165.1 Anaeromyxobacteraceae bacterium
GTAAGGCGAAGGCGCCGGGCCAGGTGGCGGCTGCGACTGTGCGTACGGCTCGGGCGCGAAGGGCGGCTGCGGCGCCTCCTCGGGCGCGGGCGACGGCGCGGGCCGGTACACGTTGCGGTCGCAGACGTAGATGGTGCGCCCGAGGTCGTCGGTCGCGCGGTGATACCCGGGGAGGCAGCCCGCCACGTTCGCGGCAGCGCACGGAGGCGGCCCGTAGCGGGAGCTGGGCTCGGGGCAGGCCTGTCCCAGGGCAGCGGCGAGGACGATCGGGGCGAGCAGCATGGGCGCTCCTCCGTGCGAGAGGTGACACTCTCCATTGCGACGGCCGTGCCCACGGCCGAATTCAAGGAGATTGCGGGGTTGCGCCGCGTCTCGCGAGATCGACCCGTGGCGCGGGCGCACACGAGTGGCGCTCCGCTCACGCTTCCGCCCTCGCCGGGCCCCTCATGGGCCAGGCATGAACGCCCGTGCCCCACCGGCGAGCTGGGCGGTTCGTGTCCACGCGCTGCGCGAGGAGACTCAGCGGCGCCGTGAACACGTGGTTCACCCACGTCTGGTGATCCCGGTCGCTCCTGCCGCGGCGGCCGGACAGGTCGATGTCATCGAGGATTCGCCTCAGGGGTCCAAGCTCATGCAGGAGGCCTCATGAGCTCCAGGAGCTCGCGCGCGCCCTGGCGCGGGCGGCGGCGCAGCAGCAGGGCGCGCGCGTGGAGTGAGCAATCCAGGCTGGAGCGCGAGGACGCAGCCTCTACATCGAGGCCCAGCGCTCCGCGCCTGCAGCCGGTCTCACATCCCGGCGTCGGCGGCCGCCTTCTTCTTCTTCGCGGAGGTCTTCTTGTGCTTCTTCGAGCTCTTCTTGGTCGTGCTCTCCTTCGATTCGCCGCTCGGGCCCGACGTCTCCGATTTCGTCTCCGACTTCTGTTCGGTGGTCTGGGCGAGCGCAGGCGCAGACGCGAACAGGAACAGGGCCGCCACCAGCAGGCTCAGCTTGCGCATTCATGTCTCCTTGGCGGGGATAGTCCCGCTCACTCGAAGGTGAGCACGGGCCGTGCCACCGATGCTGGCTCGTGGGAACGGCGCAGGACCAATGGAGAAATGGCGGCTCGGGGCACGTCGACACCTCGGTGGGTGGCGCCGGGTCGAACATCGCCGGCGCCGACTCGGGGCCGCCCTCCACACCGGACAAGGGTCCATTCTCTTTCAGTGAAGCCGGCACGAGGCCGTCCGCACGCGAGCGCCACGGCCAGCGAGCTCGGGTGCGGCGCCGGCCCGGCCCTCGTGCTGGCGTGCACTCGTCCGCTCGTCATCTCGTCGGCTCCAGTCGATCCCTTTTTTCATCGGCGGTGGGGAGGTGTGCTCGCGGGACGAGCGGACCCTGGCGGCCCTCGCTATGCGTGCCTCAGAGGATGGCGGTCCACATCCGAAGCGAGGAGGCGTGACATGGCGGAGGAGAGAAAACGCGGCTTCCACGGGCTCGAGCAGCGCATCCACGAGATGGAAGAAGAAGACGCGAAGCGGGAGAAGAGCACCTCTGGTCCACGCGACGAGGCCTCGCCTCGAACGCAGCCCACCGATGAGCGCCAGGAGAAGAAGAGGTAGACGAGGGCGCGCGCGACCTAGGGCGGCTCCTCGCCCGCGCACGTTTCGCGGGGGGCGCGCACGAGCCTCGACGCGGCAGCCCGGCTGCCGCGCACGTTCCTGCGCGCCCCTCCGCGATGAGCAGGTGGTG
The DNA here is from genome assembly GCA_036395165.1 of Anaeromyxobacteraceae bacterium. Taxonomy (GTDB): domain Bacteria; phylum Myxococcota; class Myxococcia; order Myxococcales; family Anaeromyxobacteraceae; genus Anaeromyxobacter_A. The sequence goes on from DASWDS010000084.1 coordinate 1,730, forward strand.
AACGGTCCGTCACGGCCCCACGGGCATGGTCAGGAGAAGGAGAGCTCCTGCGTCGCCTCGAACCGCTGGGAGCGGCTGTTCACGAGGACGACCTTCAGCGTTCCCTCGCGTCGAGCCAGCAGGCTGAAGGTGATGAATGGGTCGTCGCTGAGCGCCGACGTCAGGACGAACCGGCTCACGCGCTCCCCGCCGTAATAGGCCTCGAGCTCCCTGAGGAAGAGTGGCTCGGACTCCCGCACGAACTTCCCGTCACGCATCATCAAGCCCGTCCGGCTCGGGTGCTTGATCTCGACCTGCGCATGGATGATCTCGCCCGGGCGGATGCGGCGGTGCTGCACCAGCTCCGGAATCCTGATCACCGGGGGGAGGATGCGCTCATCGGTGGCCCGCCCCACGGGCGGCGCAGTTCCGGTTCAGCCACCCCCGTCTTCGGGGATCGTGATCGCCCGGGTGGCGGACCAGGGCCCATGGCGATTGCAATCGGCCGTCGCCGACACCTCCGATGCGCCGTGGTGCATCCGGGCCTGGAAGGACACGTAGACACGGCCATTGCCCGGCGTGAAGTAGAAGGTGCCCTTCGATGGAACCGGATCCCGCCTGTTCACCACCTGGACGCTCGTGATGTGGTGGTCGGGCGTCATGGGGTGGTCCATCTGTACGATGATCGGGACCTTGGCTCCGTTCTTCGTGACGGCCGGGACCTGGAGCAGCGGAAGGTGCTCGCTCTCGAGGAGGGACCGCGGAGCGGGATCACCGCTCGCGGAGGCGGTCGCCCAGCGAGCGGGAATCCAGAGCCCCACCGCCGCGGAGGCGAATCCGAGGAAGTCTCGCCTGGAGAGCTCCTGCGGCGATGAGTCGGTGCGGCGATTCACACGAACCTTCAGTGTCTCCCGGGATCGAGCTTCGCGTCTCGATTGGACCAGTAGATGTAAGCCTCGAGGGCCTTCATCGCGTCGGAGTCGGGATCGATCCTCTCCCCCTCGACCGGATTCTCGATGCACCAGTTGATCATGTCTCGAAGCACCGCGAACTTCCCGACCTGGCCCTGGAACTTGGGGAACGTATGCGGGTGCGTGTCGGTGGCGAACGGGTGGCACATGGCGCAGGCCATCCCGGTCCTCGAGAGCTTGATGTTGAGCTTCTTCTGGGTGTCCTCATCGCCGTGGAAGAGCAGGTCGCCGACCCTGACCTGCTCCATGAAGACGTCTTGGAACGCCTTCAGCTGCTCCGGCGTGTGCTTGCCTTTGTGGGCCAGCGCTTGCGAGCTCATCAACACCAGCTCCAGCACGAGGAAGGCCCCGACGGCGACGTACCAGCGACGACCGGCGATCTTCATGACTCTTCGCTCCTCTCGTGAGGCTGCATCCGGTCACTTGTAGGCGCCGTAATAGGGCCACTCTCGGTCGGCCACGCGGGGATGCACGACCTGGTTGACGTTGTCGGAGCATCCGGAGTCCACCTCGGAGTCCGCGAGGACGTCCTGCCGCCACATCATGTACTGGTTCTCGATCTTGGCCGAGGCGTTCATCGTGAGCCGCGACCATCCGACGCCGTCGAAGAAGTCGCCGGGGTCGACGCGGACCATGCACTTGGTCAGGGCCGGCACGCCCTCCGGCGCGTACGGCCACGGCCAGGAGGTCGCGAGCATCCCGATGGAGCGCATCTTCCCGATCTCGTTGTAGAGCACCTGGTGAGTGTGACCGTGGATGTTGGTCACGTTGCTGTACGGCTTGAGGACCTCCTGGACCTCACGCCAATCCCGCACCCAGAAGTTCCAAGGCGGGTAGTACTCGTAGAGCGGGTTGTGGCTGAAGACCACGATGGGCGCGTCCTTTCCCCAGCTGGAGAGGGTTCGATTGAGCCACTCGAGCTGGTCTCGGCCCACGCCGGCCCAATACCCTGCCACGCTCCCGTCGAGGGTGGCCATGTGCCCCATCCGCTCCTTGGGGCTCATCTTCTTGGCCGTCCAGTAGTCGGGGCCGCGGCTCACCGTGTCGAGCCCGACGAAGCGGACGCCCTTGTGATCGAAGGTCCAGTTGGGCTGGCCGAAGAGATTGGTCCACTTCTGACCCATGTCCAGGTACCAATCGTGCTCGCCGGGGATATGGTACCTCTTGATCTTGAGCTCCTTCAGGATGCCGCTCCCGAGGTCGAGCTCGACCGGGTCGCCGAGCTGGGCGAGATCGCCGCCGTGGATGAGGAAGTCCGCGGGCGGATTCATCGCCTGGACGTCCTTCACCGCGCGGACCGCCTTGTCCACGAAGCGTGTGTTGACGTCCTTGGGGTACAGGTGATTGTCGGAGATCCAGGCAAACCTGAAGGTCGCCTGCGCGCCGAGGGTCAGGTCGAGCGTGTTGATGAGCGGGAACCACCCGTACGCGGCGACGCTCCCGGCGCCGGCCAGGATCGACTTGTGGAGGAACGTGCGGCGCGTGATCCCGAGCGACTGATCGGGGCGCTCACCCTTGCCTCGCAGCTCCTTCTCCATCTCATTCCGCTCTCGCTGGATCTCGTCCATGGGTCCACGTCCTTCCCGAGGGTCGACACCCGAGCCTCGACAGCGCCGCGCTCGGTGATTCCTCACTTCTTCAGCTCGATCGTCACCTGCGCCGCCTGCTTGGGCGCGACCGTCACCGGGATCTCGGTCGCGCCCGTGTACTCCTGCCACGCGACGAGGGTGTAGGAGCCCGGCGGCACGTCGGGGATGCTGAACGTGCCGCCTTTCTGGGTGACGGCGTAGTACGGATTGTTCGCGACGTGGATCCACGCGTGCATCCAGCCGTGCACGTCACACTTCACCTCCACCATCCCGGCCTTGGTGAGCGGCTTCGGAATGCGCTGGCCCTTGACCGGCAAGGCCTGATTGAAGACGGTCGCCTTCCCGAGGAAGCCGTGCGTGTTGTGCATGACCGGGTCTGAATTGACGATGACGATCGTCCCGACCGGAAGCGCCTGGACGTGGGGAACGAACCGGCAATTCTGGTTCACGATCTCCGGCGGCGTCGCCGGCTTCACCAGGGGCTTCCCTTTCTCCACGTCCTTCACGTAGACGACCGCTTCCTGGACACCCTTGTCCGGCCCTACGACGACGAGCGGGTCCTCGCGCAGGCCGCCGCAGACGGAGGGGTCCTTGTCGGGAATGATCTTGAGGGTGGGAGCGGTCCCCTGGAACACGACCTTCCCTTGGATGGATCCGCCGTCAGGAACTGCGGCGACCTCGTAGGCCACAGGGCGCGACGGAGGGCCGCTCACGAGGACGATCGCGACGAGCAAGGTCGACACGCGCTGAACGCGGGCCATGGATGTTGCCCTCCAGTCTGAGCCGGCCGGGAGCACGCGCTCGGCCGCGCCTCCGACGCCCTGAGGGCGTCGATCGACGGGCCGCTCGGGCGGTCGAGCCCTTGCTTCAGGCCATGACATGCCGGACACGACAGCGCTCCCATCTCTGAGTCTGTGCACGTATGACGACGGCCACCAGCGGCGGCAGGCCCACTGTGGGTCACAATCGGCGGCCATGTGGGGACGCCCGCAGTCCAGTCACCGTCAGTCAAACGTGAGAACGAGACGAGAAGACAGCTCTCCACGAGTGACAGCGCTGGCTGGCTCCCCTGTGGGAGCGTGCGGCGACCCAACGCCCGCATGTCCTGCGTGCAGGGCGCCCACTCCTCACCGTGAGCTCGCCCGTCCGGCGCACGCCGGCGGGGTGTCAACGCGCTTGTCGCCGGCATCGCCGGTGGTGAACGTTGGCGAGGAGGGCCCTGACGTGACCAGCTTCGGCTCGAGCCCCGCAGTCGCTCTGTTGCTCGCGCCTGCGCTGGCCATGGCGCAGCGGGACCTCTCCGATCACGGACGAGGCTGGGTTTCGGGCGTGTACTGGGTCGCCCCCCTCGTCGTGCTGATGGTCCTCACGTTCGTGTACGTCGCGCGTCGCATCCGGACACGCCGCGCGCGTAGAGGGCTGGGGCCGACGAGGACGGGTTGAGGGACCGCCCGCGAGGCCGCGCGTCTGCCCACGCGACGACCCGCCGGGCGCGAGCGTCCCCCGCCTCGGCCGGCAAGGATGGTGACCTGTCCGGCTCACCGCCCCGGACCCTGCGAATGCACCTGTTCACCGCGCACCGGGCGCTCATCGCCTCTGCCACGGCGCTCGGAGTCGTGTTCGCCGCGGCGAGCGCGCTGCGCTTCAGGGAGAGCGGGAACGCGACCGCGCTCGCGCTCGGCGCGGCCGGGCTCCTCACGTCCATCGCGCTCGCTGCGTACTTGCGCTGGTTCCTGCGCAAGACGCGGGGGCGCCGGGCGGGCTGACCTGCGAGCGCGTCACCGCGCGGGGGGCGCCGGCGGCGCGAAGTGCGCGTCCTCCTCCATGGCGCGCTTGATCAGCTCGGTGGCCTCGGGGCTTCCCTTCATCGCGACCAGCGACTCGACGAAGTGCGTCAGCGCCCAGAGGTCCTCCTCGGGCAAGGCGCCGCGCCAGGTCGGCATCGCGGTGCCGCCCACTCCGGAGGCGATCACGCGGTAGATGTCCTCCGTCTCGTGGCCCGCCCGCACCGAGCGCAGGTCGGTGCGGGTGAAATCGGGAGGAAGGAGCTTCACGCCGTAGTCCGACTCCTTCAGGTCGGCGCCGTACATGTCCTTCCGGAACTCGCTGATGCCGTTGCCCGTCAGCTCCTTCGACGCTTCGTAGATGAAGGCCTTGGAGCCATAAGACGGGTGGCAGCTGAGGCACTGCGCGAGGCCGTGGTACACCTTCTTCCCGCGCGCCGCGCCCTCCGCCGCCTTGCCCGCCCACGGGTCGGGCGTGGGCTCGATCGCATCGCCCGGCTCCTCCTCCTTCCAGCGCGCCGAGAAGGTCTTGATGTACTGGATGATGTTCTGGAGGTTCTTCTCCGGGACGCCGTCCCAGCCGAGCATGGCGGTGCCGTGCAGCCCGAACCGGACGATCCGGACGAAGTCCTCGTCACGGGGCAGCGTGCCGGTCGGGACCGCCGCGAACTTGAACAGGCCGAGCGTGAAGTCGCGCGGCGGCGGGCGCAAGGCAGGCGCGGCGGGGCCTTTCCCGTCCCCCTTCTCGCCGTGGCAGGTGCGGCAGTAGAGCAGGTACGACTCCTCCCCTTCCGAGAGGACCGCGGCGGGCACCACCTTTCCGCCCAGCTTCATCGGTTCCTTGAACCCACGCGGCCTGCTCGCCTTGCACGAGGCGAGCACGCACAGCGCGGCGGCGGCGACGAGGCACGGTGAGCGCATCCAGGGCCCCACGATCACAGCAGGTACACGGTCGCGTACAGGACGAGCCAGATGGCGCCCACGAAGTGCCAGTACATGGCCCACAGCCGCACCGCGACGTGCCGCATGGCCCCGTAGGCGCCGCGCGAAGCCCGCACCGCGAGCCACGCGAGGGCCACCAGCCCGACCAGCACGTGGAGCGCATGGAACGAGGTGAGCGCGTAGAACACCGAGCCGTACGGGCCGCCGCTCGGGACGAGCCCCTGGCGGTGGACGCCGATCCAGACGGCGACCTGCAGCGCCAGGAACAGCGCCCCCAGTCCCGCCGCGAGCGCCAGCGCGCCGGCGACGGGGCTCGGGCGCCCGCGCCGGAGCGACCGCAGCGCGCTCTGCAGCGCGCCGCTCGAGAGCGCGATGACGGCTGTGTTGACGCCGGGCAGCACCAGCGGCAGCCGGGGGTCGCCCACCGGCGGCCAGACCGGTGCGCGGCCGCGCACGAGGGCGTACGCGAAGAAGAGGCCGCCGAAGAGCATGGCCCACGAGGCGAGGAAGACGAGCATGCCCACGTAGGCGGTGAGCTCCCCGCGCGCGCGGGTGGCCGCGCGGTAACCCTCGAGATCCCTCACGGGAGCGGGACCCCGCCGACCGCCACGCTCTTCCAAGACCGCGTCCATGTCACGCCTTCGCGGCGCCGGCTTCGGACGCGGGCGGCTCCGGCATCTCCTCCGCCTGACCGATCCAGTCGCGGCCGAGCGCCTCCTTCACGGCGGGGTTCGCGAACTCGTGCGGACCGCGCCGGACCTCCGGGATCACGTCGAAGTCGTGGTACGGCGGCGGCGAGGTCGTGTTCGTCCACTCGAGCGTCGTCACCTCCCACGGATTCTGCCCGGCCGCTTCCGCGCGCCCGAAGACCGTCCGCAGGAAGTTCCAGATGAAGAGGAACTGGCCGGCGAAGAGCGCGAAGGCGAAGTAGCTCGTCCAGCGGTTGAGACCACGCAGACCCTGGATGAAGGTGTACTGGAAGGGGTCGAAGAGCCGGCGCTGCTGGCCCGCGTAGCCGGCGAGGAGCTGCCCGCCGAACACGAGCGTGAGCCCGACCACCGTGATCCAGAAGTGCGCCTTGCCGAGCCGCTCGTCGAGGCGCTTCCCGAAGATCTTGGGGAACCAGAAGTAAAGGCCGGTCATGGTGCCGAGGAAGGAGGCGGCAGCCATCGTGAAGTGGAAGTGGCCGACCACGAACATCGTGTCGTGCAGGTAGAGATCGAGCGAGATGTCGCCGAGGAAGAGCCCGGTGAGCCCGCCCAGCCCGAACACGAACACGGTGCCGAGCGCGAAGAGCATGGGGGTCGTGAACCGGATCGACCCGCGCCACACGGTGAACATCCAGTTGAAGACGAGCAGCATGGCGGGGGCGCTGATGAGCAGCGTCAGCAGCATGAAGCCCTGCCCGAGGAGCGGGCTCATGCCGGTCACGAACATGTGGTGCCCGTAGACGACGCCCGAGAGCACGGTCACCGTCGCCATCGCGTAGACCGAGCCCTTGTACCAGTAGGCCGGCTTCCGCGCGAAGAACGACACGACGTCGCCGACGATGCCCCACGCGGGAAGGATGAGGATGTAGACCTCGGGGTGGCCGAAGATCCAGAACAGGTGCTGGTACATGATGGGATCGCCGCCGCCCCGCACCGCTGCCGCTCCGGCGATGAAGAACTGGGTGCCGAAGGTGCGGTCGAGGAAGAGCAGCAGCGCCGCCGACCCGAGGACCGGGACGAACAGCGCGTTCAGGACGGCGGTGAACCACAGCCCCCAGATCGTGAGCGGCAGCCGCATGTACGTCATGCCTGGCGCGCGCAGGCGGATGACGGTGGTGATGTAGTTGATCGCGCCCATCGTGCTCGCGACGCCCGTGAAGAAGAGCGCGAGCACGACGAGCGTCTGGCCCAGCCCCGGCATCCCGATGTTGGTGGAGAGCGGCGGGTACCCGGTCCAGCCGGCGCCGGCCGGCCCGAGCGCGACCAGGAACGACGCGATGACGAGGAGCTGCGAGACCAGGAAGAACCAGAAGGAGAGCATGTTCAGCAACGGGAACGCCATGTCCCGGGCGCCGATCTGCAGCGGGATGAGGAAGTTCCCGAACGTGCCGATGAGCACGGGCGTGATCGCGAAGAAGATCATGATGAGCCCGTGCATGGTGAAGATGTTCTGGTAGTTGGCGGGGCCGATGACGCCGCCGGTGGAGCGCAAGAAGAGCGGGCCGAGCACCGGCACCTGGCGGTACGGGAAGGCCCACTGCCACCGGATGAGCATCGCGAGCGTCCCCCCCACGAGCAGGAAGATGAGCCCCGCCCACAGGAACTGCTGCGCGATCACCTTGTGGTCGAGCGAGAAGACATACCGGCGGGCGAACGAGGTGGGCGCCGGGTGGATCGGCTGCAGGTCCGGATGCCCGAGGTGAGCGGGATGCGTTGCCATGTCAGAACCTCTTCCAGTCCCAGCCCCAGTGCGCCTCGGCGTCGTCCGGGTCGTAGCCGCGCCTCGCGTCCGCCTGCGCGTCCGCGAACCACTGCGCGTAGGCGGCAGGCTCCATCACCGACAGCACGGCACGCATCTTGTAGTGGTTCGGCCCGCAGTGCTGGGCGCACGCGAGCTCGAAGTCGCCCGGCTCCTGGCCCTGGAACCAGAGGCGCGTGATGGAGCCTGGCACCGCGTCCTGCTTCACCCGGAAGTTCGGCAGGTAGAGGCTGTGGATGACATCCGTGGAGGCGAGCTGGAGGATCACCGGCACGCCGAGCGGGACGTGAAGCCCGTTCGTCTCCACGATGTCGTCCGCCGTGTTGAACCGGCCGTCCGGCCCAGGATAGCGGACGGTCCACGCCCACTGATGGGCGTTCACCTCGATGCGCACCGCCCGCGGGTCGGCCTCGGCCTTGGAGAAGTTCCAGAAGTGCTCGTTCAGGTCCTCGACCGCGTGCCCGAAGAGGTTGCCGTCGACGACGAGCACGACGATCCCCACGCACCCGAGGACGACGAGGGCCGACTTGCGAGTGTTGCCGTGGTCATACGCGGCGACGTGCGCCCCGCGGTGACGGACGGCCGCGTAGACCAGCATTCCGAGGACGGCCAGGAACACGATCCCGAGCGCGACGATGGTGAAATGGATGAGCCAGTCGATCCGATGGCCGTCGAGGGAGGCGTCGTGCGGCAATCCGAACCCGCGCTCGGGCCGCGGATCGGCTCGCACCGCCGCGGCGACCAGCACCGCCGCCGCTCCCGCCATCCGGCGCAGCGCGCTCACGGATCGCTCCGCTCGCTCCCGCGACGGACGGCGAGGACGACGAGCCCGGCGACCGCGTAAGGGGCGAGGATCATGGCGCCGATGAAGAGCGCCGCGTGCGGGGTCCCATCGCGCGCGCAGACGGGGCATGCGCCCGCCGCCGCGGGGACCAGCGCGAGCGCGGCGCCGAGAAGGGTCTTCATCGCATGAGCCTCCACGTCGCGTCGGCGATGAGCGCCAGCGCATAGCCCGCGGGCGCGAGGAGCGGGATGAGCACGGTCAGCTTGAGGATGCGCGTCTCGTACCGGAGGTGCATGAAGAACAGGCCGATGAGCGTGGCCTTGCTGATGGCGAGCACGACGAGGGCAGCGATCGTCGAGCTCCGGCCGATCCCGGGAAACCGGATGACGGTGAGCTCGAGCGCGGTGAGCGCCGCCAGCGCGAGGAACACGAACAGGTACTCCCTGCGGTTCGTGCGGACGCTGACTCCGGTCTCGATAGCCATGCGCGGCCATCCTCACGGGATGAGGTAAAGAGACGAGAAGACGAAGATCCACACGAAATCGACGAAGCACCAGAAGAGCCCGAGGAGCTCGATCTGGCGCGGGCCCGCCCGGCCGCGAGCATAGGCGCGCAGCACGGCCAGGATGTAGACGACGCCGATGAAGACGTGCAGCCCGTGGAAGCTCGTGATGACGTAGAAGATGCTGGCGCGGGCCGACTGCCCGAACACCAGCCCCTCGCGTAGCAGCCCGGAGTACTCCCGATACTGGCCGAGCAAGAACGCAGCGCCGAGGAGCGCGGTCGCGGCGAGGAGAACCTCGGCTTGCCGCCGTTTCCCCTCCACGGCCGCCGCGTAGCCGAGGACGTTCGTCACGCTCGAGCAGATGAGCAGGAACGTGAGTCCGGCAGTGAAGTTGACGCCGAGCGCGGGCTCAGCCGGCTGCCGCCAGACCGGATGGCCGGCCCTGAGGATGCCATACCCGATGAGCAGGCCGGCGAAGGAGAACGCATCGGAGATCAGGAAGATCCACATCCCGATCTTGGCAGGCGTGGCGGTCCCGTATTGGTCGTCGGGCGGCCATGCGACTTCGTGCGCGTGCCCGGATTGCGCTGCCGTCGAGCTCAAGCGCGAACCCCTTCGAGGTGGCCTTCTTCATGTGTCAACTAATGCTGCCCGTTGCGTCGCGACAGCGTCCCGCTGGTGGCCGCCCCGCGTGGCACGTGCGGCCGCCAGCTTTCCGAAGGGTCGCGCAGATGGCGTCGGGCGGGGGCTTGCCGAGGCGGCGCACCGATACCTGGATGATCGACGCGCTCGCCGACACATGAGGCCGCGCGACGCGAAAACGGCAGCGCGCGACCCGCGCCGCCGGTACGTGAGCCGGGGTGGAAACGCGCCTGCGGAGGGCTCCCCCATGCACACCCGCGCAGCCTTTCTGTCGTTCATGCTCCTCCTCGCCAGCTGTGCGTCGCCTCGCCCGGGCAAGCCGATGCTCGACTCGAACATCGGCTCGCCGGCGCCCGCCGCAAGCGTCGCTCCGGGCCCCGTCGACGGCGAGACCGCGCGCAAGCTCGTTTCCGTCGGGGTGAAGGTCGTCGACGTCAGGACGCCGGCGGAGTTCGAGACTGGCCACGTCCCGGGCGCCCTGAACATCCCCTTCGACGAGGTGGCGGAGCGCCATTCCGAGATCGGGTCGCCGGCGACGCCCGTCGTGGTGTACTGCAAGACCGGACGGCGGAGCGCCCTGGCGATCGCTACGCTGCGCGAGAAGGGATTCACGCGGATCTACGATCTCGAGTCGTATGATCGATGGGTCTCCTCCGAGCCGGCGCCGTCCGCGCGGTAGAGCGCGCGCGGTGCGGTGAGTGGACGCAGCACGCCCGCCCGCTTCGTCGCTCGCACAGGCAGGCGGGCGCGTGCCTCGAGCTTCGCCCATGCGCCCGAAGCGCGGTGGATCTAACGATTGATCATGGACGACACCGGCCGCCCCGGTATCGGCGCTGCCGAGGTGAGCAGCGGGCGCGCGCCCGCTCCCGGACGCCGCCGCATCCGAAAGCTCGAGGCGACGGTCGTGGACGTCGTGCGCGAGACGCGCGACACCGTCACGCTCGTGCTCGGCACGCGCGAGCCCGTCGAGTATGCGGCCGGGCACTTCCTCACCATCGACCCGCACCAGTTCGAGGAGCTCGAGGACCTGATCGCCTACCTCGAGGACGCCAAGGGTCGCCGCGAGCCGCCGCGGGCGTACTCGATGTGCTCCTCGCCGCTCGAGCGAGACCTCGCCGTCACCGTCAAGGCGGAGCGCTACGTGCGAGGGACGACGCGGTACCCGCCCATCCTCTCGCCGTACCTCGTCCGCCATGTCTCGCCCGGTCAGCGGATCGACGTGGTGGGCTTCACGGGTGGATACGTCCTCCCCCACGACGTCGAGGCCCGAACCGACCACCTCGTCCATGTCGTCGCCGGCTCGGGCTCCGTCCCGAGCTACGCCATCCTCAAGTACGCGCTCGCGGTCCACCCGCGGCTGCGTCAGACGTTCGTGTACTCCAACAAGACCTGGGATGACGTCATCTTCCGCGACGCCCTCGCGGCACTCGAAGAACGCTTCCCGCGGCGCCTCCGTGTCGTGCACACGTTGACGCGGGAACAGGACCCGCGGCGGCACGGACCGGACGTGCGCACGGGGCGCGTCTCGGCAGCGCTCCTGCGCGAGGTCATCGCGGATCCCCACGGCTGCCTCGTTTACACCTGCGGCCCGGCGATAGGTCCGCACGAGCGCACCGCGGCGCGGCAGCGCGGCGAGACGCCCCAGCCGCGCTTCCTCGAGACGGTCGTCGCAGCGGTCGCCGAGATCGGCGTCCCGAAGGACCGTGTGAAGACGGAGGCCTACGGGTGAGCTGGCCAGCCCCGAAGAGCCTGCGCGAGGGTGCGTATCCTGTACTCCCAGGGACGCGCCGTTCCGCGGCGCGCCTTAAATGAACGTTTCGGATGCAGCCGCCCGCGCCGTACACGGTGACGGAGACGCTCTACGAGAGCGAGGGGACGAGCCTGTACCGAGCGCTCGGGGCCGATCGCGTCCCGGTGATCCTGAAGGTGCTCGATCCGAGACGGTGCCGTCCCAACGCGCTCGATCGGCAGCGGAGCGAATACGAGTTCGGCAGGACGCTCGACCTGCCCACCATCGCCAGGCCGCTCGCGCTCGAGACGTACCAGGGCATGCCGGCGCTGGTCATCGAGGACTTCGGCGGTCAGCCCCTCGATGTCCTCCTCGGCGAGCCGCTCCCGCTCGAGCAGTTCCTCGAGCTCGCGGTCCGCATCGCGAGCGCCGTCGCGGACGTTCACCGGCAGGGCGTCGTCCACAAGGACCTGAAGCCGCAGAACATCCTCGTCAACCGCGCGACCGGCGAGGTGAGGCTCGCCGACTTCGGGCTCGCGTCGCGCCTCCCGCGCGAGCAGGAGAGCGCGAGGCCCGCGCAGATGATCGAGGGCTCCCTGCCCTACATGTCCCCGGAGCAGACGGGACGCATGAACCGGGCCGTCGACAGCCGAACCGACCTCTACTCCCTGGGCGTCCTCCTGTACGAGATGCTGGCCGGCAGGCTGCCGTTCGAGGCCCGCGATCCGCCGGAGTGGGTTCACTGCCACGTCGCTCGCGCGCCCACCTCTCCGTCGCGGGTCGTCGCGGGCATCCCGGAGACGGTGGCGCGCATCGCGCTGAAGCTGCTCGCGAAGGCGGCCGAGGATCGCTACCAGACCGCCGCCGGCCTGCGGCACGACCTCGCGCGCTGCCTCGAGGCGTGGCGCGCTCGCGGGAGGATCGACCCGTTTCCGCTGGGAGAGCGCGACGCGTCGGATCGCCTCCAGATCCCGCAGAAGCTCTACGGGCGCGACGAGGAGCTCGCGCTCCTCTTGCGCGCGTTCCGGCGCGTCGTCGAGACCGGCTCGCCCGAGCTCGTGCTCGTCTCGGGCTACTCGGGCATCGGCAAGTCGTCGCTCGTGCACGAGCTGCAAGAGCCCATCGTCCGCGAGCGCGGCCTCTTCGTGGCGGGCAAGTTCGACCGCCTCGGGCGTGACGTCCCCTACTCCACCATCCTCGAGGTCCTGCGCGAGGTCGTGCTCGACACGCTCGCGGAGAGCGAGGAGGGCCTCGGCGAGTGGAAGCGGCGGCTCGAGGAGGCCCTCGGCTCGAGCGCGCAGCTCATCGTCGAGGTCATCCCCGAGCTCGAGCTCGTCATCGGGCGGCAGCCCTCGGTTCCCGAGCTGCCGCCGGCCGAGGCGCAGACGCGGTTCCTCGTGGTGTTCCGGCGCTTCGTCGGCGTGCTCGCCCGGCGGGAACGACCCCTCACGATCTTCCTCGACGACGTGCAGTGGGCCGACCGGGCGAGCCTCGCGCTCCTCCAGGACCTGGTGACGCCACCCGGCGTGCCCTCGCTCCTCGTGGTCGGCGCGTACCGGGACAACGAGGTCGGACCCGCTCATCCGCTCGCATCGATGCGGGAGGCGGCGCGCGAGGGGGGCGCTCGCGTCTCCGGCATCGTGCTCGGTCCCCTCTCGAGGGGGGACCTCACCGCGTTCGTGGCCGATGCGCTTCGCTGCCGCCGCGACGAGGCGGCGCCGCTCGCCGCCCTCATCCTGGAGAAGACGGCGGCGAATCCGTTCTTCGCGATCCAGTTCCTCACGCTGCTGCACGACGAGCGCCTCATCGAGTTCGACGACGCCCTCCAGGCATGGCGCTGGGACCTCGCGCGCATCCGCGCCCGCAGCATCACCGACAACGTGGCCGAGCTGGTGGTCGGCAAGCTCCGGCGGCTTCCTCCGCCGACGCAGGAGGCGCTGAAGCGGCTCGCCTGCTTCGGGGACGCCGCGGACGTCGGAACCTTGACCATCGTCCTCGACCGCTCGGAGGCGGAGACGCACGCCGCCTTCTGGGATGCCCTGCGCGCCGGGCTGATCCTCCGCGCCGGCGGCGCGTACAGGTTCCTCCACGACCGGGTCCGCGAGGCGGCCTACTCGCTCGTCGCGCCCGAGGATCGGCCCGCGGCACATCTCCGCATCGGCCGCCTCCTCTTCTCGCGCCTGCCCGGCAAGGCGATCGCGGAGCGTGTCTTCGACGTCGTGAACCAGCTCAACGTCGGCCTCGACCTCGTCACGGATCCGGACGAGCGAGATCGGATCTGCCGGCTGGAGCTCCTGGCGGGACGGAAGGCGAAGGCGGCGACCGCGTACGCGTCGGCGCGCGGCTACCTCGAGCTGGCGACGAAGCTGCTGCCGCAGGAGGCCTGGCGCGCACGGAGCGCGGAGACGTTCGAGCTCCACCTGGATCTCGCGGAGTGCGAGTACCTCGTGGGCGGCTTCCAGCGCGCGGACGGGATCCTCGACGCGCTCCTCGGAGACGCCGCCTCGAACCTCGACCGCGCCAGGGTCCACCTGCTGCGGCTGAAGTTGTACGAGGGCACCGGCCGGTTCGAGGACGCCTGGACGGCCGGACTCGATGCGCTGCGGCTCTTCGGAATCGCGATGCCCGAGCAGAAGGAGGAGATCGCCGCCGCCTTCGAGGCCGAGCGGCGGGAGATCCAGGTGAGCCTCTGCGGCCGGCGTCTCGCCGATCTCGCCGACGCGCCCACGCTCCGGGCGCCGGACCTCGCGATGGTCCTCCGGCTCCTCATCGAGCTGTGGATCCCCGCCTACAACGCGAGGCCGGAGTGCCACCCGCTCCTCATCGCCAGGTCGTTCCACTTCACGCTCCGCCACGGCAACACGAAGGAATCCAGCCTGGCGTACAGCGGCTACGCCGTCCTGCTGGTGGCGCTCTTCGGAGACATCCCGTCCGCGCTCGAGCTCGCCGACACGGCGCTGCTCCTCGCCGACAGGTTCGAGGATCCGCGGTCGAGAGCGGGCACCCTCGGCAACTACGCATTCCAGCTCCACCACTGGCGAAAACCCCTCGCGCCCAGCGTCCCCACCGTGGATCGCGCCTTTCGTGTGTACCAGGAGATCGGCGATCTCGCGCACGCCGGGATCATCGCGATCGTCGCCTCATGGACCATCGTCGTCGAGAAGGCCGACCCGCTCGACGAGGCGCTCGCGGCCTCGGAGAAGTACCTCGCCTTCGCGATCGAGACCCGGAACGACACCGCCCGCGACGCGCTCCGGCTCATCCGGCAGCTCGTCCCGGCCCTGAAGGGCACGACGCGCGAGCCGGCGAGCTTCGACGACGACGGCTTCAACGAGAGCGCCTGCCTCGACGCCTTCACCCGAGCGAGCTTCGGCGCCGGCATCGCCCTGCATCGGATCCTGAAGCAGATGGTCGCCTTCCTCTACGACGCCACGCACCACCTCTTCCGCGCGCTGACCGCGGCGGCGCTCCACGCGCGAGCCCCCGCCCAGGAGCGGCAGGAGCTCGCGCGGATCCTGGTGGAGGAGCTGCAGCGGCACGCGCCATGGGCGCAGAGCTGCCCCGAGAACTTCCTCCACCGTCATGCGCTGATCTCCGCGGAGGTCGCCCGCATCGAGGGGCGGGAGCTGGACGCCGAGCGCCTCTACGAGCAGGCCATCCGCTCGGCCCACGAGAACGGGTTCATCCAGCACGAGGCGATCGCCCTCGAGCTGGCCTCGAAGTTCCACCGGGCGCGCGGCTTCGAGCTCGTCGCCGACGCGTACCTGCGCGAGGCCCGCGCCCACTACGCGCACTGGGGTGCCGCCGGGAAGGTGAAGCAGATCGACGAGCAGCACCCGCGGCTCCTCGAGCCGCGCCCGGTCGCGCCCAGCGCCACCTTCGTGGCGAGGACGGAGCAGCTCGACCTGCTCTCGGTGACGAAGGGGGCGCAGACGATCTCGGGCGAGATCGTCCTCGACGAGCTCCTGCGCACATTGCTGCAGGTCGTCCTCGAGCAGAGCGGCGCGCAGCGGGGCTGCCTCCTCCTCGCGCGCGCCGCCGATCCGGCGGGGCCGGAGCGCGCCCTCTCGATCGAGGCGGAGGCCACCTTGGACGACGGGGGCGTGCGGGCGACGCTCCACTCGACGCCGGTGAACGAGGCCTCGGCCCGCGTCCCGGTCTCCATCGTCCAGTACGTCCTGCGGACCAAGGAGACCGTGATCCTGGACGCCGCCCGGGAAGTCGGCAGGTTCTCTTCGGATGAGTACGTCGCGCGCCGGAAGCCGCGGTCGCTCCTCTGCCTGCCCATCCTGCGGCAGGCCGAGGTGGCCGGGGTCCTCTACCTCGAGAACGATCTCCTCGGGGGCGTGTTCACGCCGGAGCGCCTCGTCGCGCTCGAGCTCCTCGCGACGCAGGCCGCCATCTCCGTCGAGAACGCCCGTCTGCTCGCGGACGAGCGGGCGGCGCGGTCGGCGGCCGAGGAGGAGAAGCGCCGCTTCGCGTTCCTCGCCGAGGCCGGGACGCTCCTCTCCGAGTCGCTCGATCCCGAGGAGACGCTCGCGCGTCTCGCGCGGTGCTGCGTCCGGTCCTTCGCCGACTGGTGCACGATCGACGTCCTCGATGCCGGCGGCCGCGAGATCCGGCGCCTCGCCGGCGCGCACGCGGTCGCCGAGAAGGAGCCCGTGCTCCGCGAGCTCGAGCGCCGGTATCCGGCGGCGCCGGATTCGCGAGCGCCCGCGGCCGAGGTGATCCGGACGGGCGAGCCCGTCCTCCTCCCCGAGCTCTCCGACGAGGGCATCCGAGCGAGATCCGAGGACGACGATCACGCGGAGCTCATCCGCCAGCTCGGGACGCGAAGCACGCTCGCGGTGCCCCTCGCCGCGCGCGGCCGGACGCTCGGGGTCATCACCCTCTGCTCGTCGGCGCCCGGGCGCCCCTACGGCCGCGCCGACCTGGAGCTGGCACGCGAGCTCGCGAACCGCGCCGCCATCGCGCTCGACAACGCGCGCCTCTATCGCGAGGCCCAGGAGGCGATCCGGATCCGCGACGAGTTCCTCTCGGTCGCGTCCCATGAGCTGTACACCCCCATCACGTCGCTCATGCTGTCCTTGCAGGCCATGCTCCCGTCGCCGACGGGAACGGCGGGCGAGGCCCTGGACGCGCGCGCCACGCGCAAGCTGCTCGAGCTCGTCTCGCGGCAGGGGCGCCGGCTGGTCCGGCTCATCGGCGACCTCCTCGACGTCTCTCGCATCCAGACGGGCCGGCTCGTCCTCGAGCTCGGCGACGTCGAGCTCGGCGCCCTCGTGCAGGAGGTGATCGAGCGCCTCGAGCCGGACCTCGCGCGATCGCGGTGCGCGGTGTCCGTGGACGCCAGCGGCCCCGTCCACGGTCGATGGGATCGCTCCCGCCTCGACCAGGTCGTCACGAATCTCCTCTCGAACTCGATGAAGTTCGGGCCGGGGAAGCCAGTCGAGGTCGCGATCGGCGCCGAGCGCGGGCTGGCGCGGCTGATCGTGCGCGATCGCGGAATCGGCATCCACCTCGCCAGCCAGGTCCGCATCTTCGACCAGTTCGAGCGCGCGGTGTCCTCGGAGCACTACGGCGGGCTCGGGCTCGGCCTCTACATCAGCCGCCGCATCGTCGAGGCCCACGGCGGCTCGATCCGCGTCGAGAGCGAGCCCGAGGCGGGATCGACTTTCACGGTCGAGCTCCCGTGCGCCGGGCCTCCGCGGGCGGCCGAGCAGGGCCCCCGGCGAGACCCGTCATGACCGCCGCCGCCACCCGCTCCGTGCTCGTCGTCGACGACGATCCCGACATCTGCGAGGTGATCCAGACCGTCCTCGAGGTGCACGGCTATCGCGTCCTCACGGCACGCGACGGCGTCGACGCGCTCGAGCAGCTGCGGGCGGGCGAGCGCCCGAGCATGATCATCCTCGATCTCATGATGCCGCGGATGAACGGCCTCCAGTTTCGGGACGAGCAGACCCGTGATCCGGCGCTGCGAGCCATCCCGGTGCTGGTCCTCACTGGAGACGGCAGGGCGGACGCGAAGGCCGCCGCGCTCGGCGTCGAGGGCCTGCGCAAGCCCGTGGAGCTCGCGACTCTGCTCGACGCGGTGCGGCGCTCGTCGAGCGCCTCGTAGTCGGGCGCCGCCGGGTGACGATGACGATCCGTGGTCGAACGACGCCTGTCGGCATCGCACCTCACCGAGCGGGCGGGCAACGCCCCAAAGGGCCACGTCGCGGCACCGCTCGCGCCGCATCCGCGTCGCCGCGTCGTGCCGGCCTATCGCAGCAGAGAGGTCGCGGCGTTCAGCGCGTCCTTGGTCTGCTTGCTGGTCCTCTTCGACCACGCGGAGTTGAGCGTCGAAAGGGGCTGACCCGGGAACACCGCGACGATCTCGCGCCGTCTCCTGAGGAGGCGAGGCACGACGAACACCAGCACGACGAGCACGACCGCCCAAACCATGCGTCCACTCCTCGAGGTTCGCTCCTGCTGGAGCGTATATACCGCGACCCCGACACGGGACGCCTCCGGTCTCGGTCATGCCGGTACGGGGCTGGGCCTGTCGAGTGTGACCCGGCTGATCGGTGCAGTGGAGGAACGGTCTCCTGCGAGTCGCGGCGCCCCCGAGCTTCCCGCCACGGCAGGGATGCCTCAGGCGATCGCCACCGCTCCTTGCATTTTTTTCGCTGCGGCACTCGAATGATCGGGCTCTGAGTCGGGTTTCTCCCATCCGGTCGATTCGAGGTGGGGGGTGTGGGGGAGCGGCGCTCGCTCCCCCCACCTCGAGGGCTTGCGAAGCGAAGCGAAGCAAGCCCGGAAATCTCTCAGGCTCGCCTGTGAAGCGCTTGGCCAACACAAGAAACGGCGAAAGGCGAGCCTGAGATGCGTGTGGCGGGGATACGCGGAACGAGCTCGCGGGAGGCTTCGGACGACGAGGCCCGGGTCGAGCCGCTCGTCCGAGCGGAACGGATCGCTGCGCTCTACGGGCGCAACAGAGTCGCCCAGGCGACGGTGTTCCTCAACTCGGCCGTGGTGGCGATCGTCCTCTGGGGACGCACTGGCCCGGTCCGGCTCGTCGCCTGGGTGGCCGCGCTGTGGCTCGTCGCGGCCGGCCGGCTCGCGCTGGGCGTGGCGTACGCGCGCTCGACCCGCGCGCCCGACGAGGCGGAGCGCTGGGGGCGGCTGCTCACGATGGGTGCCGCCGTGAACGGCGTCGTCTGGGGCGCGGCGCCCTTCCTGCTCGGCGCGGGCGTCTCCCTGGCGCACCTCATCTTCCTCGCCTTCGTCCTGGGCGGCATGGCGGCCGGCGGAGCGCTCAGCAACGCGACCCACCAGCCCGCCTTCCTCGCCTTCACGGTCCCGGCGCTCCTTCCCATGACGGCGCTCCTCCTCGCCGGCGGCGACCGACTCCAGGTCGGGATGGGGATCATGCTCGCCGTCTTCGGCGTCGCGGTCACGGCCATCTCCCGCACGGGGGGCCGCGCTCTCGGCGAGGCGGTGCGCCTACGCTTCCGGAACGCGGATCTCGTGAACCGGCTCTCTGCGTTCGCCGGGGAGCTGGAGGCGCGGGTGAAGGAACGGAGCGCTGAGCTGGAGGCGGCGCTCTCCCGCGAGCGGGAGGCGGAGCAGCGGCTCGCGCGTGCCGCGCGGCTCGCGGCGCTGGGATCGATCGCGGCCGGGGTGGCGCACGAGATCAACAATCCGCTCACCTACGTGGGATCGAACCTCAGGTTCGTCGCGGACGAGCTGGCGCGCGGCGCGGTCGACGCGGAGGGGCGCGCGGCGATGCTGGACGCGCTCCGGGACGCCGGCGACGGCGCCGAGCGGGTGCGCGTGATCGTCCGGCAGCTGACCGACTTGGCGCGGGTGGATCGTCGCGGCGCCGCCGAATGGGTCGACCTGCGCACCGCGCTCGACGAGTGCGCCGGCATGGTCGCCAACGAGGTCCGGCCACGCGCCACGCTCCTGCGCGAGTACCAGGCTGCCCCGGCCGTGATGGGCGAGCGCTCGCAGGTCATCCAGGTCTTCCTCAACCTGCTCCTGAACGCGGCGCACGCCATCCCGGAGGGAAACCCCGCGGCGAACTCCATCCGCATCGCGGCTCGCGCGGACCCGGCGTCCGGACAGGTGATGGTCGAGGTGTCCGACACCGGCTGCGGGATCCCGGCGGCAAGCCTGGAGCGCATCTGGGAGCCGTTCTTCACGACGAAGCCGATCGCCCAGGGCACCGGCCTCGGCCTCTCGCTGTGCAAGAACATCGTGGCCGGCCTGGGTGGCCGGATCGCGGTGGAGAGCCGCGACAGCGGCGGCAGCACCTTCACGGTCTGGCTGCGGGCGGCGCCCCCGGTGAACGCGCCGCCGAGCGCGACCTGAGCGAACGTCTGGGCGCCAGGCGCTGGCACACCGCCAGGGCTGGTGCGCGTGCCCGGTTCACTCCGAGGCGCCAGCACCGGTACCTCCGCCAGCGGTACTTTCACCCGGCGAGCTGGAACCACCCGCTACGGCAGCACCGTCTCGCCGTACATGAGGTACTTGTCGACCCCGCGCGCGGCCTTGCGGCCCTCCTGGATGGCCCACACGACGAGCGACTGTCCGCGCGAGCAATCGCCAGCGGCGAAGATGCCTGGCACGCTCGTCATCTTCTCGTCGTCGGTCCAGACGTTGCCGCGGTCGTCGAGCTTCACGCCGAGCTCCGCAGGCAGGCCCTTCTCGGGACCGACGAAGCCGAGCGCGAGCAGCACGAGGTCGGCGGGGATGAAGCGCTCGGTCCCCTCGATCTCGCGCGGGCCGAGGGGCTTGCCGCCCTCGGCGCGCAGCCACTCGATCCCCATCAGGTGGAGCCCGGTCACGCGGCCCTGGTCGTCGCCCTCGAAGCGCTTCGTCGTGACCGCGTACTGGCGAGGATCGGCGCCCCAGAGCGCCTTCGCCTCCTCCTGGCCGTAGTCGAGCTTGTAGACCTTGGGCCACTGCGGCCACGGGTTGTCGGCGGCGCGCTCGTCGGGCGGGCGCGGCATGATCTCGAGCTGCACCACGCTCTTCGCGCCGTGGCGGTTGGCCGTCCCGACGCAGTCGGTGCCGGTGTCGCCGCCGCCGATCACGACGACGTTCTTACCCTTCGCGTCGATGTACCTGCCGTCCCGGTGGTTGGAGTCGAGCAGCGACTTCGTGTTCGCGTGCAGGAACTCCATCGCGAGGTGGATGCCGGAGAGGTGCCGCCCCTCGACCTTGAGATCGCGCGCGGCCGTGGCGCCGGCGCACAGGACCGCCGCGTCGAAGTCGCCGGTGAGGCGCCCGGCCGCGAAGTCCCTCCCCACCTCGACGCCCGTGACGAACTTCACGCCCTCCTCCGCCATGAGCTTGACGCGCCGCTCGACGACCTTCTTCTCGAGCTTCATGTTGGGGATGCCATACATGAGGAGCCCGCCCACGCGGTCGGCGCGCTCGAAGACGGTGACGGCGTGCCCCGCCCTGTTGAGCTGCGCGGCCGCCGAGAGCCCCGCCGGCCCCGAGCCGACCACGGCCACGCGCTTGCCGGTGCGGGCGAGCGGCGGCTGCGGCTTCACCCAGCCGTTCGCCCAGGCGCGGTCGATGATCTCGCACTCGATCGACTTGATGGTGACCGGCGGCGCGTTGATCCCGAGCGTGCAGCTCCCCTCGCACGGCGCCGGGCACACCCTCCCCGTGAACTCGGGGAAGTTGTTCGTCTTGTGGAGGCGGATGATCGCCTCCTGCCACTGCCCGCGGTAGACGAGGTCGTTCCACTCCGGGATGAGGTTGTTGATCGGGCAGCCCGAGGCCATCCCGGCGATGAGCTGGCCCGTGTGGCAGAAGGGCACGCCACAGTCCATGCAGCGCGCGCCCTGCTTGCGGAGCGTCTCCTCGGAGTAGGGCGGGTGCTCCTCGCCCCAGTCCTTGATGCGCTCGAGCGGCGCGCGGACGTGGGACGGCTCGCGGTCGTACTCCATGAATCCGGTCGTCTTGCCCATGTCGTTAAGTCCCGGCGACGCGCATGGCGTCGTGCGTGTTCTCCTCGAAGGCCGCCATCTCCGCCTCCTCTGGCGAGAGGCCCTTCTGGCGCATGCGCGCCTGCGCTTCCAGCACCCGGCGGTAGTCGTTCGGCACCACCCGCACGAAGCGGG
>DASWDS010000085.1:0-8855 GCA_036395165.1 Anaeromyxobacteraceae bacterium
CCGCCGCGCGGGTCACCGCGAAGCCGGCCAGGGCTGCGCCGGGCAAGGCGGCGCGCGCCGCGCCCGCGAAGACGCGGCCGGCCGCGAAGCCGCGCCCCGCCCCTCGGACCGTGCCGAAGGCGAAGCCCGCCGCGCGCGCGAGCCGCCCCCGCCCCGGCTCGAAGCCTACGGGGAAGAAGCGCCGCTGATTGACGGAGCGTGATCGTGATCCTCCCCGCGCTCGTTGCCGCGCTGGCGCTGTCCGCGGAGCCGGCGGAGGACGCCTTCGCCGCGGCCCAGCGCCAGGGTGACGCGGCGTTCGCGGAGCGCGAGGACCCGCGGCGGCTCGCGGAGGCCGTCGCGCGCTACGCCGAGGCGGCGTCGCTCCGGCCCGCCGACGGGGCGCCGCTCGTGGCGCTCGCGCGGGCCCACGCGTTCCACGCGCTCTCCACGCCCGCCGCCGCGCGGGACGCCTGGCGCGAGGCCTCGCGCGCCGCGGAGCGCGCGCTCCGCCTCGCCGCGCCGGCCTTCGCCGCCGCGACGGACGGGGGCGACGATCCGGCGCGCGCCGCGCCGTCGGTGGGCGCCGCCGCCGCCGAGCCGCTCTACTGGGTCGCCGTCGCGACCATGGGGATGGCGCAGGCGCGCGGGATGTCGGCCGTGCTCGCGGCGAAGGACGCGGCGCGCGGCATGATGGAGCGCGCCGCCGAGCTCGACGAGCGGCTCGACCACGGCGGGCCGCGGCGCTCGCTCGGGGCCTGGCTCGCGACCATCCCGTCGGCGGCGGGCGGCGGCGCCGCCGCGGCGCGCAAGGAGCTCGACCGCGCGCTCTCGCTCGATCCGGCCTACCAGCTCACGCGCGTGCGCGACGCGGAGACGCTCGCGGTGCTGCTGCAGGACCGCAAGCGCTTCGAGGGGCTGCTCGGCGACGTCCTCGCCTTCGACGAGGCGCGCGCGCCCGGCATCGCGCCCGAGAACCGGCTCGCGAAGCGGCTGGCGCGCGAGCTGCTGGCGCGCCGCGATCGGCTGTTCTGACTCGCCTTCGGGGTCACCGCTATGCGATCGGCTTCCCAGGCGAGTCAGAACAGCGGATTTCCGGGCTCGCTGCGAGGCAGCGAGTGTGAGCCCCTCCTGATCCGCTCTCGCACGCACGCCGCGGCGGTCGCGCTCGTCGCCCTCGCGCTCGCGGGCTGCCCGCGCGTGCCGCCGCCGGACCTGTCCCGCGATCCAGCGGCGCTCCTCGACCAGGTGCGCGCGGCGCAGGCGCGGGTGCAGCGCGTGCGCGGGTCGGCGCGCGTGAAGATCAAGTCGCCCGGGGCGAACGGCACCGTGACCGAGTTCGCGGCCGCCGAGAAGCCGGACCGCGTCCACCTCGAGACGCTCGACTTCTTCGGGAACCCGGCGGCGGTGCTCGTCGCCGCGGACGGGCGCTTCGCGTTCCTCGACGCGCGCGCGAACGTCTTCTACCGCGGAGACGCGACGCCCGAGAACGTGTCGCGCCTCCTGCCCGTCATGATCCCGGTCGAGGAGCTGGTCGTCATCCTGTGCGGGTCGGCGCCGCTCCTGCCGGGCACGCCGCTCGAGGTCGGCGTGAAGGACGACCTCCTGCTCCTCACCATCGGGCTCGGCGACCTCGGGCAGCGCGTCGCGGTGGGCGAGCTCGCCGCGATAGAGTGGTCCCGGCTGCGCCGCGCGCTCCACGGCCCGGGCTCCCCTGGGCAGGACGCGCCGGCCTACGACCTCGAGTTCGGGATCTTCCGGCACCGGGCGGGCGTCCGCTTCCCGACCGAGCTGCAGCTCGATGCCCCCGCCGGGCAGGCCCGCGTCCAGCTCACCTGGCGGAACGACCTGGAAGTGAACGGTCGGCTCGACGCGGGCCTCTTCCGGCTCGCGCCGCCGAAGGGCGCGCGCGTGGTCGAGCTGGCGCGCGGCGCTGCGGTGCCGGCCACGGACCTGCCGATCGAGCCCCGCGGGAATGACGCGCCAGGAGAGCGGGTTCCCCGTCGTGACGATCCTCGTTGATCCCTGCCCCATCTCGAGTATCTCTCGGAGCGTGGGCCGCGAGCGCCCCTGGAGCCCTCCCGCGTGAACCCCGAGCTCTTCAGCCTCGTCAAATCCAGCGTCGCCATGTGGCTCATCGTGGCCGGCTCGGTGGCCGCCATCGCGGTGTCGGCGGAGCGCGCCTTCGCGCTCTGGCGGTTCAGCGACCGGGCGAGGTCGCTCGCCGACGCCGTGACGCGCGCGCTCTTCCGCGGCGACGTCGACGACGCGCGCGCCCAGTGCGAGCGGTCCGGCTCGCCCGCGGCCGACGTTTTCCTGGCCGGCCTCGTGGCGAGCGCGCCGCCTCCGCCGCGGCCGGGCCGCGCCGCGCGCGCGCCGAGCGCGGAGAAGATCGTCGCCGCCGTGGAGCGGCAGCGCCAGCAGCTGAACCTTCGGCTCCGGGCGTACCTCTGGATCCTGGGGACGATCGGGGCCACCGCGCCCTTCGTCGGCCTCTTCGGCACGGTCGTCGGGATCATGCAGGCGTTCCACCAGATGGGCGTCACGGGGCAGGGCGGGTTCAGCGTGGTGGCGGCCGGCATCTCCGAGGCGCTCGTCACGACGGCGGGCGGCATCGCGGTCGCCATCGAGGCCGTCGTCCTCTACAACTTCCTCAACACGCACGTGCAGAAGGTGGCGCTGCAGTTCAGGCTGCTGACGGAGGAGTACCTCGAGATCCTGAAGGAGACGCTCCCTGCCCCGGCCCGCGCCGGGCGCGAGGAGAGCGCGTGACCTCATGGCGATGAGCGCGCCCTCCGGCGGCGACGACCTCGAGCAGGGTGGCGGCGGGATCTTCGCCGACATCAACATCACGCCGCTCACCGACATCTTCCTCGTCCTCCTCATCATCTTCATGGTGACGACCACCGCCATCGCGGAGCAGAGCGGCCAGAACGGCGGGCTCAAGGTGAGCCTGCCGCGCGCCGGCAAGAGCGCGCCCGCGGCCGAGATGCACGACCTTGCCATCGCCGTCCTCGAGGACGGCAGGACCGTCGTCGGCGGCAAGGTCGTGGACGAGGACACGCTGGCGCGCATCCTCGACAAGGCGCACGGCGAGAACGCCGACACGCTCGTGCTCGTGCAGGCCGACCAGGGCGTCGCGCACGGGAAGGTGGTGGCGGTGATGGACCTCGCGCGCCGGCACGGCCTCGCGCGGCTCGCCATCGCCACCCGCGAAGACGGACGGTGAGCTGGGGGGCCGGCGTCGCGGCTCGACGCGAGCGCGCGGCCGCCCCGCTCCGCCGCCTTCGGAGCGGCGCTCGCCCGACCGTCCGTGGCCTCGACCACGCCTGCGGCCCGCGGTAGGATCGGCGTCCCCGCGGACCCGGGCACTCCCGAGAAAGGGGCGACATGACGGTCAAGAAGCGCCTCGGGGAGATGCTGCTCGAGGCCGGCGTCATCGACCAGACGCAGCTCCACTCGGCGCTCGGGCACCAGCGCAAGTGGGGCGGCAAGCTCGGCCAGGCGCTACAGGATCTCAAGCTCGCGACCGAGTCGCAGATCGTGAGCGCGCTCTCGCGCAAGTTCGGCTACGACGTGGTCGACATCGGGGCCCTGCAGCAGACGGCGAAGCTCGCGGCGGCGCTGAAGCTCGTGCCCCGCGAGCTGGCGCTGCGGCAGACGTTGCTTCCCGTCGCGTCCGACACGAGCTCGATCACGGTCGCGATGGCCGATCCCTCCAACATCGCGGTGGTGGACGAGCTCTCGTTCCGCACCGGCAAGCGCATCCGGATCGCGCTCGCGGGGGATCGCGAGATCACGGCGGCCGTGCGGCGGCTCTACTTCGCGGACCAGGAGCCCCAGCGCGTCGCGGCGATCCCGCTCGACGACCCGTCGAGCGGCGAGGTGTCGCTGGAGACGACCCGCGACCCGTTCGCGGCGATGCCCGACCACATCCGGGAGGGCTACTTCAACCGCCCGGCGCACACCCTCTCGGACGCGTCACGCCCTGCCTCCCAGCGCGCCCCTGCGCCCGGTCCGCCGCCGCTGCCGCCGGTGCACGCGGCCCCGGCGCCCGCCCCGGTTCCGCGCGTGGACGTGCAGCCCACCTTCACGCCGCCGCCCGTCCTCGCGCGCGGCGACGCCATGCCGTCGCTCGCGCCGTGGCCACCTCCGCCGGCGGCCGCCGCCCCGCTGGCGCAGCCATCCCTGTCTCCCTATCCGCTCGAGGGCGAGCCCGCCGATGTCCTCGGCGAGCCCATCCTCGCGACCGAGCTCGCCCCCGCGCCGGAGGAGGGAGCGCTGCACGAGGGGAGCCCCCGCCAGGAGCGCGAGCTCACGCCGAAGCAGGCGGCGCTGCTCGACGCGCTCGAGCGCGCCGCGCGCGGCGAGGAGACGGGTGTCGTGAAGGCCACGCAGCTCGTCGCGGTGCTCGCGCGCCTCCTCGTGAAGCGCGGTCTCGTGGACGAGGCGGAGCTGCTCGACGAGCTCGCGAAGCGGTAGCGGCGCTAATTGAGCGCGCCGGGGGTGACGAGCGTGAACGGCGCGATGGCCGCCTCGAAGGCCGCGCCGTCATCGCGCACCAGCTGATAGGTCCCGCGCATCGACCCATGCGGCGTCTTGAGGATGCAGAAGCTCGTGTACTCGAAGCTCTCGCCCGACTCGAGGCGCGGCTGCTGGCCGATGACGCCGTCGCCCACCACCTCCTCCTTGCCGCCCTCGGCGTCGGTGATGATCCAGTGGCGCGAGACGAGCTTCGCGGGGACGTCGCCCTCGTTCGAGATGCGGACGGTGTAGGCGAAGAGGAAGCGGCCCGCCGCGGGCGCCGAGCGGTCGGGCCGGAACTCGCTCTTCACGTGAACGCGGATGCCGGAGGTGAGGGCGGTGGACACGGGCGGCGTTATAACGGGCGGGAC
Organism: Anaeromyxobacteraceae bacterium; assembly: GCA_036395165.1. Classification (GTDB taxonomy): domain Bacteria; phylum Myxococcota; class Myxococcia; order Myxococcales; family Anaeromyxobacteraceae; genus Anaeromyxobacter_A. Next base: position 4,875 of record DASWDS010000085.1, read on the forward strand.
GGGACCCCGCACGCCCCGCACCGCCATGGATGCCCGCCTCCGAGCGCTGCTCGCGGCCGCGCCGCCGCACCCGCGGCGCGTCGTCTGCCTGACCGAGGAGACGACCGAGACGCTGTACCGGATCGGCGCCGGCGAGCTCGTCGTGGGTGTCTCCGGGTTCACGGTGCGTCCGCCCGAGGCGAGGCGGAAGCCGCGCATCTCGACCTTCCTCGCCGCGGACGCGGAGCGCATCCTCGCGCTGCGGCCCGACCTCGTCCTCGGCTTCTCCGACCTGCAGGCGGAGATCGCGGCCGACCTCGGCCGCCGCGGCGTGCCGGTGTTCCTCATGAACCAGCGCTCGGTGGCGGAGATCCTGCAGGCGGTCCGCGTCACGGCGGCGCTGGTGGGGCGAGGCGAGGCGGGCGACGCGCTCGCGGGCGACCTCACCGCCGGCCTGGCGCGCGTCGCCGAGGCCGCGGCGGCCCTGCCGCGCCGGCCGCGCGCCTTCTTCGAGGAGTGGCCCGACCCGCTCATCTCCGGGATCCGGTGGGTGTCGGAGCTCCTCGAGCTCGCCGGCGCCGACGACGTCTGCGCGGAGTCGCGGGCCGCGCAGGCCGCGCGCGGCCGGATCTTCGCGCCGGAGGAGGTCGCCCGGCGCGACCCGGAGGTCGTCGTCGCGAGCTGGTGCGGCAAGAAGGCGGTGCGCGCGCGCATCGCCGGGCGGACCGGATGGGAGCGGGTGCGGGCGGTGATGGACGATCAGCTCTACGAGGTGAAGAGCACGATCATCCTGCAGCCGGGACCGGCCGCGCTCACCGACGGGGTCGCGGAGCTCGCGGGCATCGTGGCGGCGGTGGCCCGCGGGGAGAAGCTGCCGGCCCGCCGGCAGGGCGATCTCAGGTCGTGCGCGAGCGCGGGCTAGGATGCACGGCCATCAGCGCCGCGTCCCCCTCCCCCTGGAAGGGGGAGGGTCGGGGAGAGGGTTGGCGAACCGCGGAACGAGCCTCCATGAAGAGCCCGGGATGACCATGGAACCGAAGCTCGCGAGCATCCTCGAGGAGGTGAGGCGGAGCGAGGGGCGCGTCGTCGCCCTCACCGGCGCCGGCATCTCGGCCGAGAGCGGCATCCCGACCTTCCGCGGCGCGGAGGGCTACTGGGTGGTCGGCTCGAAGAACTACATGCCGCAGGAGATGGCGACCCAGGAGATGTTCCGCCGCGCGCCCGAGGAGGTGTGGCGCTGGTACCTCTACCGCTTCGGCGTGTGCCGCCACGCCCCGCCGAACAAGGGACACCACTCGCTCGTCGCGCTCGACCGCGCCCTCGGCGACCGCTTCCACCTCGTCACCCAGAACATCGACGGCCTCCACCTGCGCGCCGGCTCGACGCCGGAGCGCACCTCGTGCATCCACGGCGACGCCGCCTTCGTCCGCTGCGCCGGCGAGTGCCCCGGGAAGCTCCTCCTTCCCGACATGGGCGCGCGGGACGCGACGACGCCCCTCACGCCGGCCGACCGCGCGAGGCTCACCTGCCCGCGCTGCGGCGCCTGGCTCCGGCCGCACGTCCTGTGGTTCGACGAGTGCTACGACGAGGAGAACTACCGGATGGAGACGGCGCTCCGCGCGGCGGGGCAGGCGTCGCTCCTCCTCGTCGTCGGGACGAGCGGCGCGACGAACCTGCCCATGCAGATCGGCGAGCTCGCCTGGCGCCGCGGCATCGCCATGGTCGACGTGAACCCGGAGGAGAACCCCTTCTCCGAGCTGTGCGAGCGGAGCGCGCGCGGGTTCTTCGCCCGCGGCAGCGCCTGCGAGCGGCTGCCGGAGATCGTGCTCGCGCTGGGGGCGATGGGCGGCTGAGCGTGGGGCGCGGCGTCACGCGCTCGTCAGCACGATCTTCGCGACCTCGGCCGGGGCCCCGAGGCGCATGGGCGGACCCCAGTACCCGGTGCCGCAGGAGACGTAGACGCGGCCACTCCGGTCGCCCTCGCGGTGCAGGTAGAGGCCCTTGTAGTAGGGGTACACCGCGCTCACGAGGAGGTTCCACGGGAAGAGCTGGCCGCCGTGGGTGTGCCCGGAGAGCTGCAGCTCGACGCCCGCGCGGACGGCCTCCGAGACGCCGCGCGGCTGGTGCGCGAGCAGGACGAGCGAGCGATCCGGATCGCGCCCGGCCAGCGCCGCGTCGAGCGCCGCCCAACGCCCGTCCCCGCCGCGCGCGACGCTCCAGTCGTCCACGCCCGCGAGGTCGAAGGACGCGCCGCCCGGCCCGCGATCGCCCACCACCACCCGCTCGTTGCGGAGCGGCCGGATGCCGTAGCGCGCCAGCTCCTCGAGCCAGGCGCGCGCGCCGGCGTAGTACTCGTGGTTGCCGGTGACGAAGAAGACGCCGTGCGGCGCGGTGAGCCGCGCGAGGTGCTCGGTCGCGTGGCGCAGCTCCGCGACCGTGCCGTCCACGAGGTCGCCGGTGATGACGACCGCGTCGGGCCTGAGCGCGTTCGTCATGTCCACCACCCGCCGCACGTGCTTCTCGCGGATGCTGGGCCCGACGTGGAGGTCCGTGATCTGCGCCAGCGTGAACCCGGAGAGCGCGCGCGGCAGCCGCGGGAGCGGCACCGGGACCTCGTTCACGCGCGGCTCGCCCGTCGCGATCTGGACGGCGATGCCGGTCGCCGTGCCCGCGGCGAGGATGGCGCCTCCGGCGAGCGTCCGCGCCACGAACGCGCGCCGGGCGGGGTCGGGGGGCGTCGAGAGGTGGCTGCCCGCCACGGCGAGCACCCAGCTCGCGCCCGCCCACAGGAGTCGCGCGACGTCGGTCGCGAGCAGCGCGACGAAGAGGAGGAAGGCCGCGCCCATCCACGTGAAGAGCACGGCGACGAGCCCGCGCGTGGTTCGGAACGGGAGCCGGCGCGCGAGGATCATTCCGGCGGGGACGCTCACCGCCGCGAGCGCCAGGGCGACGCCGGCGAGGCGCCTCGCCATGTCGGGCAGCCCCGTGTCGCGCGCCAGGCGCGCCCACAGGAACCAGTGCATGCCGCCGAACGCGGCGAGCATCACGAGCAGGAAGAGGGCGAAGGCGGATGCGCGAGCCACGGTGCGCTCCGAATGTAACCCGCATGGCGGAGGGGTGCCACCGCCGCGCCCCCCGTCCAGGTCGCGCGCTGGGCGCCGAGCCCGGCCAGTGCTTGAGCGAACCCGCCGCGACGTCTAAGGGGGCTGCGTGCTCGCCTCGAGGCCGGTCGTCACGCTCGTGCTCGCCGCCTCGCTCTCGGGGTGCACCGGTCGCGGCCCCGCCGCCGGATCCTCTCCGGGCGGCGGCGCGCTCTCGCTCTCCGACGTCGTGACCGGCCTCGCCTCGACGACGGACGTCGCGTTCCTCCCGGACGGCAGGATGGTGATCACCGAGCAGGAGGGCTCGGTGAAGGTCCGCGGCGCCGACGGGCGACTGACGCTGGCAGGCACCTTCGACGTGGACGCGACGAGCGAGAAGGGGATGCTGGGCGTCTCCGTCGATCCCGACTTCGCACGCACGCGGCGGCTGTTCCTCTACTACTCCGCGTCGAACGCGGCGGGCGGCAGCGACGTCGATCGGAATCGCGCGGTCGCGATCCTGCTGCGCGACGACGGGACCCTCGACCGCGCTTCGGAGCAGGTGCTGGTGCAGGGCCTGCGCGGCCCCGCGAACCACGATGGGGGGGCGCTCGCCGTCGGGCCCGACGGCAAGCTCTATATCGGCGTCGGCGACAGCGGGTGCAACACCGGAGCTTCGCCGGAGCCGCCCCAGGCACCTACCAACTTCTTCGCGACCTGCCTCTCGAACGCGAACGGCAAGATCCTGCGGGTGAACCTCGACGGCACGGTGCCCGCCGACAACCCGCTCGCGGCCGTGGCGGCGGCGACCGCGTGCGGCGGCGAGTGCGGCATGCCCGTGGGCGCCGCGCTCGCGGCGCCGCGGCGGGAGATCTGGGCCTGGGGCTTCCGCAATCCGTGGCGCTTCTGGTTCGACCCGCAG
>DASWDS010000086.1:0-9434 GCA_036395165.1 Anaeromyxobacteraceae bacterium
GACCTCGACCCCGACCTCGACCCCGACCTCGACCGCGACCCCGACCGCGACCCCGACCGCGACCGACCCCCCGTCCACCTTCCTCGACCGCTCGCACGCCATCCTCGAGCACGGGATCTTCGACACCGTCGCGTGGTTCGACCGGATCTTCGCCGACGACAGCAACGTGGACTTCGGCCGGAACGACTCTGCGCTCCGGTGGCAGAACGAGGTGCGGCTCGCCGATGACCGCGGCGTCGCCTACCGCTCCGGCGTGCGGATCGACCTGCGGCTGCCGCAGGTCGAGAGCTGGTTCCGCCGCTGGCGCATCATCGTGTACGCCGAGAACCTGGCCAACCAGGCCACCTTGCTCGCCGAGGACCCCTCGAACCCCGCGCTGACGAGCGCCACGGGGCCGGGCCACGCCGCGGCGGAGCTGCGCTACGACGTGTTCCGGGCGGTGCTCGCGCACGTCGACCTCGGCGGTGGCATCAAGATGGAGTTCCCCCCCGGCGCCTTCGTGCGCTCGCGCTTCCGCTCCACGCTACGGCTCACGCCCATCACCCTCGGCCGCGTCACGACCACCGGCTTCTTCGACACCCAGCAGCGGCTGGGGAACGCGAACCAGCTCGAGCTCGAGCAGCAGCTCGGGCCGACGTGGCTCCTGCGTTGGAACAACGTCGCCACCATCACGCAGGTGAGCCGGGGATGGGAGTGGGGCACGGAGACCGCCCTCATGAAGGCGCTCTCCCCGACTCGCGCGCTGTCGCTCTCGGGCGGCCTCGTCGGCTTCACGGAGCCGGGCGCCGTGGTGAAGCAGTATCGGGTCGCGCTGCGCGTCCGCACCGACGCGTGGCGGCGATGGGTGTTCGTCGAGGCCGAGCCCGACATCTCGTGGATCCGCGACGACCTCCTCGCGACGCGGCGCCGCGTGCTCGGCCTCACGTTCCGCCTCGAGATCCACTTCCAGGGCAACCCCGAGACGGCCCGCTGAGCCTCACCGCCTCGCCGTCAGGCGAGCCCGCGGAAGCGCGCCAGGGCGGACTTCACGAAGCGCGACCGCACCTGCTCCGTCGCGAGGAGCGCCTGCGCCGGAGGCAGCCGCACGATCGCGTCCACCGCGTGGTGGAGGAAGCGGCTGCCGAGCCCGGCGCCCTCGTCGAAGAGGAGATCGGCGAGGCGATTGCGCTCGAGCGCCATCCGCACCGCCTTCTCGACGGAATTCGCGGGGACGCGCGGCCTCTCGCCCGACCGCACCAGGCGGAGGGCGCGCTTGTGGCAAGCGTCGGCGCAGACGCCGCAGCCGATGCAGCGCTCGGCGTCGACGCGCGGCGCGAGCGCGTTCTTCTGCACGCCCGTCGCGCGGCGGGGCTCCATGGCGATGGCGCCCACCGGGCACGCGCGCGCGCAGCGCGAGCACCCGGCGCAGCGCTCCGCGTCGTGCGCCGGCGCGAAGCCGCTCGGGTTCACGGCCGCGAGCCCGTAGTCGTTCACGGCGCGCAGCTGCTCGCAGCAGCACCCGCAGCAGTTGCACACGAACGTCGGCCGGCTCATCACGTTGTCGGCGATCTGGACGAGGCCCTGCTCGCGCGCGCGGGCGAGCACCTCCAGCGCCTCCTCGCGTGCGACCGCGCGGCCGAACCCGCGCCGCGCGACGAACTCGGCGCCGCCGTTCAGGGAGAGGCAGATGTCCAGCTCGGCGCCGCACGACTGCCCCACGTGCTCGGCCTTGTGCCGGCAGTAGCACAGGGACACGGCCCAGGCGCGGGCGCCGCCGACCACCTCGCTGGCGCGCTCCCAGCCGAGGACGTCGGGCAGCGGTTCGTCCGCGAGCGCGCCCTCGTGCACGAGCGCGCGGCCGACGACGGTGGGGTGCCCGAAGGCCTCTCGCGCGAAGGTGGGATCGCCGTGGGTGTACGCGTGGAGCGCCTCCGCCATGCGCTTCTTCGGGATGGAGTCCTTCGCGCGCATGAGCGAGTACTCGAAGAAGCCGACCACCGGCGGCGAGAGCAGGTAGGCGCGCTGGCCGGTCCTCGGATGGACCAGGTCCATGACGAGCCCCTTGTCGCACATCGCGTCGAGGCGCGGGGCGAGCTCGGCCTCGGCGACGCCCAGGCGCGCGGAGAGCGTCGCGAGCGGCGCCGGGCGCGCCGGCAGCCTGGAGGCGAGGAGCGCCTCCTCCGGCGTGTAGAGGATCTCCAGGATCTCGCGCCATCCCTGCCAGGCGCGCGCGCTGCCGGGCTCCGGCAGCGCCATGGTGCCGCGACCGAGCCGCGCGACGAGCCCGCGGTATTCGTCCTTGAGGCGTCCCAGGTGTCCCATGGGCGAGAGCCGTATCACGGTCCGCGGCGCCCGGCCTGCCCCCCAGGCGCCCTCCCGCCGTGCCAATCCGCGCGGAAGCGACTATAGTCCCGCGCCCTCTCGCCGCGCAGCCTCTCGCGCCAGGACGTTCCCACGTGAAGTCGTTCGCAGACCTGAACCTGTCGCCGAAGACGTTGCACGCGCTCGAGCGCGCCGGGTTCGAGCACCCGACGCCGATCCAGGCGCAGGCCATCCCCCCCGCGCTCGCGGGCAAGGACGTCATCGGCACGGCCGCCACCGGGACCGGCAAGACGGCCGCCTTCCTGCTCCCCATCATCGAGCGGCTCTCCGGCAAGAGCGGCACGCGCGCGCTCGTGCTCGCGCCCACCCGCGAGCTGGCCCTCCAGATCGGCGAGGAGCTCGAGCGCTTCGGCCAGGCACGGCACGTGCGCGGCGCGGTGGTCATCGGCGGCGTCGGCATGGGCGGGCAGACGCAGGCGTTCCGGGAGCGGCGCGAGGTCGTCATCGCGACGCCGGGGCGCCTCGTCGATCACCTCAGCTCCCGGACCGCGCGCCTGGACGAGATCGAGATCCTCGTGCTCGACGAGGCGGACCGGATGCTCGACATGGGGTTCAAGCCCCAGCTCAGGCGCGTGCTCGCGCACCTCCCCAAGGTGCGCCAGACGCTGCTCTTCTCGGCCACGATGGCGGGCGAGGTCGCCGACTTCGCGCGCGAGCACCTGCGCGACCCCGTCCGCGTGGAGGTGGCGCGCAGCGGGACGACCGCGGCGCGGGCCGAGCAGCGGGTGTTCCTGGCCGGCCACGAGGAGAAGCTGCCGCTCCTCCTCGCGCTGCTCGAGGGCAACGACCTGTCCACCCTCGTCTTCACCCGGACGAAGCGGCGCGCCGATCGCGTCGCGCGCAGCCTCGAGCGCGCCGGCCATCGCGTCGCGCGCATCCACGCCGATCGCTCGCAGGGGCAGCGGCGCGCCGCGCTGGACGGCTTCAAGGACGGCACGTACCGCGTGCTCGTCGCGACCGACATCGCGGCCCGGGGCATCGACGTCGCGGAGATCGGGCACGTGGTCAACTTCGACCTCCCGCACGTCCCCGAGGACTACGTGCACCGCATCGGGCGGACCGCGCGCATGGCCGCGAGCGGGCGCGCCTCGAGCTTCGCCTCGCCGGAGGAGATGGACCAGCTGCGCGGGATCGAGCGGCTCACCCGCGCCGAGGTCCCGCGCGCCGAGGTCCCGCGCGACTCGACCGTCTTCCAGGACGAGCTCAAGCGAGCGGGCGACGTGCGGGACCACTCCGGGCCGAGGCGGCACTCGGGCGGAGGGCGTGGCGCCGCCCCGGCGAGGGCGCACGTGCACGGGCGCTCGTCCGGTGGCCGGACGGGACAGCATGGCGGTTCCCGTGCGGGGGTCGCGCATGGCGCGGCCTCGACCACGGGCGGGGCGGCGAAGCCGAAGCTCCTCGGCTCGTGGGGGCCGAAGCGCCGCCGCTGACGCGCTCGCCGGGGCCGCTCGCCCCGCAGGCCCCCGGATTCCGTTTACGACCTCGCTCGGCGCCGTTACGTGGCTCTGCATGAGCGGCGCGGCGGCGTCATCGGCTCGCCCTCTCGCCTCGGGACTGACCGCGCAACGGCCGGCTCGACGCCGTGCTGGAGACGGGGGCGCCGTCGCCAGCGCAAGAGATGCGAGAGATGCGAGCGTGACATGAGAGAGCATTTCGTTGCGCTCGCCGCGATTCTGAAGGACCCCCTGCTGCTCGTGTCACGGGAGGGCAACGTCGTGGCCGCGAACGCGGCCGCCGCCGAGTCGCTCGGCGCGGGCGAGCTCGAGGGGCATCCCCTGAGCGACGTCGTCCGCGACACGCCGGAGGAGCTCGCGCGCTTCCTCGCCGCGTGCGAGCGCACCACGTCCCCCCTTGCCGGCGCGCTGTGGCCTGTGAACGGCAAGGGTCGGCTCGTCCGCTGCGAGGGGGCCCGGCTGCCCGGCAAGGATCCCGTCCCGCTGATCGTGGTCTGGATGTGGCCCCACGAGGACGCGAGCCACGTCGCCCAGCTCACGTCCGAGATCGGCCGGCTGAAGCGCGAAGTGCTGGACCGCAAGCTCGCCGAGGCAGAGCGAGAGTCGGCGCTCGTCGAGCTCGGCCGCTCCGTGCGGCTCGGCGAGATGCTGATGGCGGTGCTGGGGCACGACCTCCGCAACCCGCTCGGCGCCATCATCACGTCGGCCCACCTCGCGCTGCGCCGCACGGGCGATGCCTCCACGCGCCAAAACCTCGAGCGCATCACCCGCAGCGCCGCGCGCATGACCCGGATGATCGAGCAGCTCCTCGACGTCACGCGGCTCCGCCTCGGCAAGGGCGTCCCGCTCTCGCGCGCGCCGCTCGACCTCGTCGAGGTGCTCGGCCAGGTGGTCCCCGAGGTGGAGCGCGCGCAGGGAGGGCGGCACGTCGACGTGCGCGTCGAGGGGGACGGCTCGGGCGAGTGGGATCGGGACCGGCTCGCACAGGTGCTGTCGAACCTGGTCTCGAATGCGTGCCAGCACAGCCCCGAGGACTCCACCGTCATGGTCCGGGTGAACGGCGCAGGCGCCCGCGAGGTGGTGATCGAGGTGCACAACGAGGGGGCACCCATCCCCGCCGAGCTCATCCCTTCGCTCTTCGACGCCTTCAGCAGGACGACCGAGTCCCGCGGGCTCGGGCTGGGCCTCTACATCACCCACGAGATCGTGGCGGCGCACGGGGGTCGCGTCACCGTGAGCTCCTCCGAGAGCGACGGCACGCGCTTCATCGTGTCGCTGCCGCGGCGCCATCCTGCTCCGCGCGAGGACGAGCAGGGCCCTCGTCCCGGCGACGACGCGCCGGACCGGATCATCGCCGTCGACGTGGAGGCGTCACCCACGCCGACGCCGTGACGGGGCGCGCGGCGGTCATCGCACCGCCGCTACCTGATAAGGACGGCGGCGATCAGCCGCCGACCGCGCGGACCAGGCCCGCCGAGCGATCGCCGAGCCCGTCGCGGCGGGTGCACGCCGCGATCAGCGCGCGGAGCAGGTCGTCCACCGCGACCTGGCGGGGCACGTACCAGACTGCCGCCGAGCGCGCCGTTCGGCCCACGCGCACGCCGACGTCGACGCGAGGTGAGCTGAACACGTCCTCGTCGGTCCGGTCGTCGCCGACGTAGAGCACGGGGCGCGGACCGGCGCGGCGGAGCAGCTCCTGCAGCGCGGAGCCCTTGTCCGGCGCTTCCGCCGGGACAATGTTCATGACGGCGCGCCCGCCGAACACCCGCGCGCGCTCGAGCGCCGTCGCGACGCGGAGGACGAGGCCGCGCGCCGTCGCGCGCGAGCGGACGTGACGGTAATGCACGGCGACCGAGAACCACTTGTCCTCGACATCGAGCCCGGGGACGATCCCGAGCTCGCGCCGCAGGGTCCTGACCCAGGAGAGGACCCGGGCGCGGCGGCTCCGGTCGAGCGGGCCGTGTCCGGCCTCCGCGCCGTGGTTCCCGATCACCGCGAACAGCGGGATGTCTGCGACGCGTGCGGCGACGTCCGCGCGCGCGCGGCCGGAGATGACGGCGCAGGGGTAGAGCAGCGCCAGCGCGCGGAGCAGCCGGCGCGTCTCGGGCCGCATCTGGGCCGCGTCGCGGTCCCCGACGATCGGCGCGAGCGTCCCGTCGAAGTCGAAGGCGAGCAGCGCCCGCCGCGCGGCAAGGTCGTCGAGGGCACCGCGCCCGTCCACCGAGAGGATCGTCTTCATCCGTGTGCCTCCTCGCTACCCCGCCCCTGCTCGAGCGGCTGGAGCCCCATGGACAGCCGATCCGCGAGGCGCCCGTGCTGCCGGACCCGCGCGGCGTCCGTGAGCATCCGCCCTGCCCATCGGTAGACGTTGAACTCCGCCACGTAGCTCCGCATGGCGCGCATGCGGTCCGCCTGCTCCCGAGCCGGCATCGCCACGGCCGTCGCGAGCGCCGCGCTCGCCTCCTCCAGGTCGTATGGGTTCACGATGAGCGCCTCGGTCAGCTCCCGGGCGGCCCCCGTGAATCGGCTGAGGACCAGGACGCCGCGCTCGTCGTCGCGCGCAGCGACGAACTCCTTCGCGACGAGGTTCATCCCGTCGTGCAGGCTGCTCACGTAACAGACGTCGGCGGCGCGGAGGAACCGGAATACGGCGCTCGGCGCGTGGTTCGCGCGCAGCAGGATCACGGGCCGGTACGTCCCGGACGAGAACCGCTGGTTGATGCGCGCCGCGAGGTCCTCGACGCTCTGGTGCAGCACGCGGTACCGCTCGATGAGCGTGCGGCTCGGCGCCGCGAGCTGGACGAAGGTGAAGCGGCCGCGGAGGTGCGGAAAGCGCTCCAGGAGCCGGTCCACCGCCTGGAGGCGCTCCTCGATGCCCTTCGTGTAGTCGAGGCGATCCACGCCCACGCCGAGGAGCGCGTCGGGCCGGAGCCCCAGGTCCGCGAGCACGGTGCGGCGGCACTCGTCCGCCGGCGCGGTCTCCGCCGCCGCCCGGTTCGGCCACTCGATCGAGATGGGATAGCTGCGCACGAGGGACTCACGGCCGCCGAGCACGACCGCGTGCCGCTCGCGGTCGATGCGCGCCTCGAGGTGGCGCTCCACCGATTCGATGAAGTTGTTGCAGTGCGCCTGCGTGTGGAACCCGAGCACGCTGCTGCCGAGGAGGCCGGTCAGGAGCTCCTTCGCCCACGGGCAGGTCGCGAACCGCTCCGCGGTCGGCCACGGGATGTGCCAGAAGGTGATCACCGTGGCGCGCGGCAAGCGCCGGCGGATGAGACGCGGCGCGAGCGCGAAGTGGTAGTCCTGGACGAGGACGATGGGATCGGTGCCGCTCACCTCGTCCTGGACCGCGTCCGCGAAGCGCTCGTTGACGAGCTGGTAGTGACGCCAGTCGCCTGCGCGGAAGACAGGCCGCGTGTGGGCGGTGTGGCAGAGCGGCCAGAGGCCCTCGTTCGAGAACCCGTAGTAGTACCCGCGCTCCTCCTCCTCGGAGAGCCAGACCCGCCGCAGCGAGTAGGCGTCCTCTCCGGGCGGCACGCTCACACGGTCGTGGCGGTCCACCGTCTCGCGGTCGGCGCTCCCGCTGCCGTGGGCGATCCACGTCCCCGAGCACGCGCGCATCACCGGCTCGAGCGCGGTCACGAGTCCGCTCGCCGGCCGCACCACCTTCAGGCTCCCGCCGGACGTCCGCTCGTGCAGGTACGGCTCCCGGTTCGCGACCACCACCACGCCCTCGCCGCGTAATGAGCGCTCGAGGGTCCGGTGCAGGCGCTCCGCCGACCACGGTCCGCCGCTCGCGCGCGATTCCTCGGCGGCGAGGTCGGCGGCCATCCGGCGGACGTCCGCGAGCAGCGGCTGGAAGAGGCGCTGCGCGGGGCGCGGCGCGAACGGGGCGCGGCCCATGATGAGCAGGCGCCGGAGCTCGCGCGTCCAGGAGCGCCAGGACATGCGCTGCAGCAGGATCGTGAGCAGCGACGCGAGCACGGCGACGACCGCGAACACCGCCGCGGTCATGCGGCCCATCGCGCTCTGCCGGTGGGCGGCGTAGCTCATGTCGTGGACGACCATGACGCGGCCGAGCTCGTCGTCCGCGTCCCGGATCGAGACGACGCTCACCCGCACCGGGCGCCCGTCGAGCACCGAGGAGAAGTCCACGTCCCCCGAGGGCGGGGACGCGCCGGCGCTCGCGGCCTCGCCGCCGGCGGGCTCGCAGCCGAGCGAGACCGGGAAGCCGCGGGTCCGGGCCAGCGTCGCGCCGGACGTGCTGCAGGCCATGGCCCCGACGATGCTATCGCCTCGCCCGATCTCCTCGAGGACCGAGGAGAGCCGCCGGCGGTCCCCGGCCGCGAGACACGTTGCGAGCGTGTCCCGGGCGCTGCTCATCGCGATGTGGACCCGGGTGGTCGCGTCGCGCTCGAACCAGGAGCGCGCCGTCGTGTTCAGCAACGAAGTGGCGCCCCAGGCGAGCAGCGCGAGTACAGCAAGCAGCGGAATCAGGACCCTGCCGAGGAATTGCACCATGATCATGGTACGTGGCGACCCTCGTCGACTGCAACGAAGGTGGCGCACCTACACGATACGAGCTCGCGAAGCCCTTCGTGATGAGCCAGCCTGTCGCGCCGCGGCGAGGACGAGCGGCGTTGCTGACGGCGGGCGGCATCGGCCGTGAAGGAGGCAGCCGCTCGGCCAGCGGCACCGTGGAGCTGGGCGGCGCTCGCCCGGCAGCCGACCTCTTCGATGTTGCAGTTCAGGAGCGTGGCGCCACGCTCGACATGTGATGAATCATCAACGGCAGGAACAGGAGCGGTCCCTCCTTCGATGCTGAAGTTCAGCAGCCCGACATGCGATAAGCGCCGGCGCTCATGATCCGCCTCGCCTTAGATTTCGAGCCCTTCGGACATCTCGAGTTCGCCAGTCCGCTGGCCATCGTGGCCGCGGAGTCCCTGGCGGACGTCCGACCGGTGCTCCGCGCCGTGGAGGCCGCGGCGGCTGCGGGACGCTGGGTGGCGGGGTTCGTGACCTACGAGGCCGCCACGGCCTTCGATCCCGCGCTCCGCGTCCGCCCCGCGCTCCGCGGGCCGCTCGCCTGGTTCGGCATCTTCGACGGCCCCGCCCCGGCCGCGAGCGCCGGGGCCGGAGAGGCGAGGCTCACGGGGCTCGAGCCCGACGTGTCGCGCGCCGAGCACGCCGACGCGGTGGAGGCCGTGCGCGCGGCGCTCGGGCGCGGCCAGGCGTACCAGGTGAGCCTCACCTTCCGGCTCCGGGGCCGCTTCGAAGGCGACCCGCTCGCGCTCTACCGGCGCATGCTCGGCGCGCAAGGCGGGCTCCGGTGCGCCTTCCTCCAGCTCGGCCGCCGCGCCATCGTCTCCGCCTCCCCGGAGCTGTTCTTCGAGCGGCGCGGCGATCGCATCGCCGTGCGACCGATGAAGGGAACGGCCCGCCGCGGGCGTTTCACCGAGGAGGACGACCGCCTCGCCGCGGTTCTCGCCGCCTCCGAGAAGGACCGCGCCGAGAACGTCATGATCGTCGACCTCATGCGGAACGACGTCGGGCGCATCGCCCGGCTGGGCACGGTTAACGTGGCGGAGCTCTGCGCGGTCGAGCGTTACCCCACCGTCC
>DASWDS010000087.1:0-3201 GCA_036395165.1 Anaeromyxobacteraceae bacterium
GCGAGTGGCTCCCCTCCCCGCTCGACGTTCCGCCGCCCTCCGGGACGCACCCCGAGACCGGCGCGGAGGAGGTGCGGCCCGCCGCCGACGACGAGCCGCTCCTCGCCCTCGCGTTCAAGGTGTCGCTCCTCGACGAGAAGCGCCGCCACGTCTTCCTGCGCGTCTACTCGGGCCGGATCGCCGAGGGCGACACGGTCTGGAACGCGAACCTCGGGAAGGCGGAGAAGGTCGCGCGCGTCCTCCTCGTGCACGCGGCGGAGAAGAAGCGCATGCCGGCGCTCGGGGCGGGCCAGATCTTCGCGGTGGTCGGCCTCAAGGAGACGCGCACCGGCGACACGCTCTCGCACCCGGACCACCCGATGGTGCTCGCGCAGCTCCCCTCGTATCAGCCCGTCCTGTCGCAGGCGATCGAGCCCGCGACGCTGCGCGAGCGCGACCTCCTGCTGGAGGCCCTGGCGCGGATCGCGGACGAGGACCCGAGCTTCCGGTCCGGGGAGGACGAGCAGACCGGCGAGCTCATCGTCTCGGGGATGGGCGAGCTGCACCTCGACGTGGTGCGCGAGCGGATCCGCCGCGAGTTCGGGCTCGAGGTGCGCATGGGTCAGCCCGAGGTGCTGATGCGCGAGACGCTCTCGGCGGAGGCGGAGGGCCGGGGCAGCTTCGCGCGGACCAACGACGAGCAGGTGTTCGGCGAGGTGGCGGTGCGCGTGCGGCCGCGCGAGCGCGGGGCCGGGATCGGGTTCGCCCTCGCGCCCGGCGTGGCGGCGCTCCCGTTCATGCACCACGAGGTGCGCGACATGATCGAGCAGGGCGCGCGCGAGGCGCTCGACGCCGGCGTGCTCCAGGGCCACCCGCTGCAGGACGCGGAGGTCACGATCACCGCCGCGACGTGGCGGGAAGGCGCCTCGAAGCCCTTCGCCTACAAGATCGCGGCGGGCGAGGCGGTCCGCGAGGCGGCCTCCAGGGCGGGGCCCATCCTGCTCGAGCCGCTCATGCGCGTGGAGGTGGTCCTCCCGGTCGAGCACCTGGGCGAGGTCCTGGGCGGCCTCGACCAGCGCAGGGCGCGGATCCTCGACGTCTCCGATCGCGGCTCGGCCGTGAAGGTGATCGAGTGCGAGGCGCCGCTGCGCCGCATGTTCGGCTACGCCACCGACCTCCGCTCGCGGACACAGGGGCGAGCGGTGTTCACGATGGCGTTCGACCGGTTCGACGTTGCAGGGTGACGGCAGGGTGACGGCGATCGGAGCACTGCCGCAGACGATCGCGGTGGTCGAAGCCGCCGCCGCGCAGCCTCTCGACCCCTCTCCCGTGGTCGCGCGGGATGGCGGGCAGCATGGGCGAGCCTCGCCGTGCGAGGTGGGCGCGCAGGTGGGACGAGGTCGGGGCAGGTCGGCGCGACGGCAGCGCCCCACGGCGCGCGCTGCGGGGTACACTCGCGGCGTGGCCTTCTGGTCGCGCAAGCCCAAGACACGCGCCGAGCTCGTCGCCGCGGCCGACCGCGCGCGCGCGAAGGGCCGCGTCAGGACCGCCGTCGCGGGGTATCGCAAGGTCCTCGCGGAGCACGGGCACGACGACCCTCACGTCCACGGCAAGCTCGCGCCGCTCCTCGCGCGGCTCGACGAGGACGCGGCCGCGCTGGCGAGCTTCCGGAGCGCGGCGGACGGCCACCTGAAGGCGGGCTTCCTCGACCGGGCCCTCTCCGTCTACGTCCAGGCGAGCGGCGCGTTCCCGCTCGAGCCGGACTTCCACTCCGAGGCGGCGCGCATCCACCTCGTGCGGGGCCGCCGCGCGGACGCGGCGCTGACCCTCGTGCAAGGGGGGCGCGCGCTCGGCCGGACCCGCCGCGGCGAAGCCATCGAGATGCTGCGCGGCGCGCTCGGGCTCTCGCCCGGCCAGGTCGAGGGGACGCTGGCGCTCGCGCCGCTCCTCCGGCTCGAGGGCCGGCGGGACGAGGCGCGCGCGCTGCTCCAGGGCGTCGAGCCCGGCCTCCGCGGCGCACCGCTGAGGCACGTGCGCTGGGCGCTCTTCCGGATCGCGCCGGGCCTGCGCACCGGATGGCGGTTCGTGCGCGCGCTGCTCTCCCGCGGTTGACCGAGGCCGAGCCGTTGACCGATCGCGACCTGCGTGCTTCCCTGCGGGCGGAGGAGAGACATGCTGAAGCACAACGGCTACTTCGACGGCAAGGTGCAGAGCATCGGGTTCGAGCGCAACGGCCGCCGCCAGACGGCGGGCGTCATCGACGTGGGCGAGTTCCACTTCGGCACCGACGCTCCCGAGCGCATGACCGTCGTCTCCGGCGAGCTGTGGGCGAAGCTCCCGGGTGACGCCGCGTTCCGCGCCTTCGCCGCCGGCACGAGCTTCGAGGTGCCGGCGAAGAGCGGCTTCGACGTGAAGGCGCTCGCCCCCGCTGCGTACCTGTGCGAATTCCTGTAGAGCGCGTCACCGTGCGTCGCGCTCGCCGCCGCGGTCGTGCTCGATCTTCATCCCGAGCCCGACGCGGAGCTCCCAGGGCGGCGCGTCGGCGCTGACGCTGCGGTTGAGCGTGCCGGCCACCTCGAGCCCCCGCCCGAACGCCTGGCCGAAGGTGACCCCGATCAGCGCGGGCCGGTCGTGCTGCTCGTACCCGTGGTAGGTGCGCCACTCGAGCTCGACGCGCCGGCCCCGGCGCGTGTCGAGCTTGAGTGTCGTGCCCAGCGCGACGGCGTCGTCCTGCCAGCCGCTGCCCTGCTGCCACGCCATGAACCCGACCTTGGCGAGGAGGCGCACGCCCTCGAACGGCCCGAGCGCGAACGGCAGCGTCTTCCCGAACAGGCCGTCGAGCATGTACCCCGGGGAGTCCGTGAAGCGCCGGTCCTCGAGCGACTTCCCGCTCGCGGTCTTCGTCATGAGCCGGAGGCCGAACGCGGGGTGGATCCGGCCCTCCTCGGCGAGCAGGAAGCGGCCGCCGAAGCGGACGTCGCCGAGCGCCGTGCCGCGCTCCCGCGCCGCGCCGTTCCGGCTCTGCGTCTCGGGCGACACACGCCACAGCTCCACCGGGACCGCGTCGAGCTCGAGGGCGGCGAAGGCGCGGAACGGGACCAGCACCCGGACGTAAGGCGTCAGCGACGCGTCTCGCGCGTTCGTCAGGCCCGAGAGCTGGGTCGCCATCCAGACCTCGATCCGGACGTCCTCCTCCTCGATCTTCGGGTCGGCGTTGGGGAG
>DASWDS010000088.1:0-4253 GCA_036395165.1 Anaeromyxobacteraceae bacterium
CCCCCCCCCAGGTTGAGGGCTTGCGAAGCGAGCGCAGCAAGCCCGGAAATCCCTCTGACTCGCCTCTGAAGC
This sequence comes from Anaeromyxobacteraceae bacterium, assembly GCA_036395165.1. Lineage (GTDB taxonomy): Bacteria > Myxococcota > Myxococcia > Myxococcales > Anaeromyxobacteraceae > Anaeromyxobacter_A. Next base: position 73 of record DASWDS010000088.1, read on the forward strand.
CGTTACCGAGCACGACAGCCGGGCGAAAGGCGAGTCAGAGCGGCTGCTCGCCGGCCGAGAGCTGGGCCAGCAGGTCCTTCGGCATGCGCTGGATCCGCCCCTCCAGATCGACGCAGGCGTGCACCGTGTGCCCCGTCACGAGGAGATCGCCGCCACGCACGACGCGGTAATCGAAGCGCGCCGAGGCGCGCCGGGCCTGCGTGAGCGCGATCTCGATCGTCACGAGGTCGTCGTAGCGCGCCGGCTGCTTGTAGTGGACGCCGGCTTCGACGACCGGGAGCCGCAGCCGGTGCTCGGCCTCGAAGCCGCGGTAGGTGAGCCCCTTCGCGCGGATGAACTCGTTGCGGGCGGCCTCGAAGAACCGGAGGTAGTTCGCGTAGTAGACGATGCCCGCCTGATCGGTGTCGCCGTAGATCACCCGGAGCTGCGTCGTCACCATCACGGGCTCTCGATGCGGATCAGCCGCGTCTTCGCGACCGTCGTCTCGTAGCGGTCGATCTCGGCGATGGCGTCCCGGACGTCCGCCTCCCGGGCGCGATGCGAGACGATGACGAGCGGCACCGCCCCGCCCTCGTCGCTCTGCTCGCGCTGCTGCACGGCCGCGATTGAGATCCGCCGCGCCGCGAGGGTGTTGGCGATGCGCGCCAGGACGCCCGGGACGTCCTTCACCGTGAAGCGCAGGTAGTAGCCGCACCGGATCTCGTCGTGCGGCCGCAGGGAGACGCGCGCCTCCGCCGGCGGCAGCGGCACCCGCCCCGGGCTGCGGGCGAGGATGTTGCGCGAGAGGTCGATGATGTCGGAGACCACCGCGCTGCCGGTCGGCATCGCGCCGGCGCCCTGCCCGAAGAGCATCGACGGGCCGAGCGCCTCGGAGTCGAGGAGCACCGCGTTCATGGCGCCGCGGACCCCGGCGAGCAGGGTGTCCTTCGGGATGAAGCAGGGGTGGACGCGAGCTTCCAGCTGGTGACTCGGGTGGGCGCCCGCGCCGTTGCCGTCCACCCGGCGCGCCACCGCGAGGAGCTTCAGCGCGTACCCGAACTCGCGCCCCCAGGCGAAGTCCGCCGGCTCGAGCTCCATGATCCCCTCGGTGAGGACCTCCTCGGGCTTGACGCGCGCCCCGAACGCGAGCTGGGCGAGCACGCACAGCTTCTGCGCCGCGTCGCCGCCCGAGACGTCGAGCGTCGGGTCGGCCTCGGCATAGCCGAGGTGCTGCGCCTCCGCGAGCGCCTTCGAGAGCGGCTCGCCCTTCTCGGCCATGGCGGAGAGGATGTAGTTCGTCGTGCCGTTCACGATCCCGTACAGCGAGATGATGCGGTCGGAGGCGAGCGCCTCGCGCAGCGTCCGGATGACGGGGACGCCGCCGCAGACCGCGCCCTCGTAGTAGACGTCCACGCCCTTCTCGGCGGCGAGCCGGAAGAGCTCCTCTCCGCGGGTGGCGAGGAGCGCCTTGTTGGCCGTGACGACGTGCTTGCCGCGCTCGAGGGCACTGCGCACCAGCTCGAACGCCTCGCCGGTGCCGCCGATGAGCTCGACGATGACCTCGATCTGCGCGTCGTCGAGGAGGTCCTGCATGCGCGTGGTGATCACGCCCTGCTCGACCTCGACGGAGCGCGACTTCTCCACGTCGCGCAGCACGATCTTCCGCACCACGATGCGGGCGCCGAGCCGCGCCTCGATCTCGCGCTGGTGGTGCTTGAGGATCGAGAGCACCCCGCCTCCGACCGTCCCGAACCCCGCCACGCCGATGCCGACCTCGCGCATGTTCTACCTCTCCTGGAGACGGTACGACTCGAGCTCGCCGCGCACCTGGGGTGCCGCCACGCCGTTCACGACGGCGAAGGTCTCGAGCCTCACCGGGCCGACGCCCGGCGCGTAGGTCAGCTCCGCCACCTGCTCCAGCTTGCCCGCGTGCAGCTGCGACCGCACCCGCACGCAGCCGCGGAAGGTCCCCGCCGGGACCGCGACGAGCTCGTTCACCCCCGCGATCTCGTAGCGCTCGGTGGCGGACACGCTCACGACCGAGCTCCACGAGGCGCCGGGCTCGATGGGGCGGCACAGGAGGCGCCGCGCCCGGTCGTGGAGGCAGTCGGGGTCGGCGCGTAGCGCTCCCCGCTGATCGTCCACGAAGTAGCCGTCGGCATCGCGGCGGACGATCCGCACCGTGCGGCGCACCGGCGCCTTCTGCTGCGGCGAGCTGTCGAGGAAGGTCCAGGTGTTGCCCACCGCGAGCGGGAAGTAGTCGGCGGGCCTCGCGGCGACCGGCGCGGCGGCAGGCGGCGCCGGCGCACGGGCGCAGGCAGCGAGCGCGAGGAGCAGCACGACCTGTCGGGGCGCGATCACGGGCGGCATCTTACCCTCGTTCCCGGCCGCTGCGGCCACTCACCGGGAGGGCTGCGCCTGGGCCTGCGGCGCGCGCGCGTCCATCTCGACGAGCGCCTCGCGGGCCGCTCCGCGCACGACCTCGTCTGGATGGCCCGAAGCCATGGTGAGGAGCCACGCGCGCGCGTCGGGGCCGCCGATGTCGCCGAGGATGTGGGCCAGGTTCGCGACGTAGGGACCCTCGCGGTGACGCCCGAGCTCGATGAGCGGCGCGACCGCGCGCGGGTCGCGGAGCTGCGCGAGCGCGCCCACGGCGCGGTCGGCGACCTCGGGGTCCTGGTCGCGCAGGCGCCCGACGAGCGCGGGCACCGCGTCGCGCTCGCCTCGCTCGGCCAGCACGCGCACCGCGTGGTCGCGGACGCTCGCCTCGGGCGAGGCGAGGTCCTCGACGAGCTGGGAGGTGCGCTTCTGCTCGGCGGCGAACTGGATCGCAAAGGAGCTGACCGACCGCTCCAGGGCCGCGGTGGTGGCCCGCTCGAGCGCAGCGCCCAGGGCGCCCGCGCCGGCGCCGACGGGCTCGGCCGCACGACCGGTCTCGCGCAGCGCCGAGTCGCCCTGCGCCGGCCTGAGCTCGAGCGTCACCACCACGTGCGCGACGGCCCCCGACGGCCCCGCGAACGCCTCGGCCCGCTGGACGTAGAGCTGACCGAGGAGCCGGCGCGTGCTGGACCGCGCGGCGCCGGGCGCCACGAAGCCGGGGGCGCCCTCTTGCAGGCGCACGGCGGTGCGCGCGAGCGCGTCGCGCCCGACCCCGGCGCGCTCGAGCTGCGCGGACCCGTTCGTCTCCGCGACCGCCACGCGCTCGACCGTGTAGCGAGGCGCTGCGCGGCAGGCTGTGACGCAGAGAGCGACCGCAAGGCATGCGACGAGCGCGCGCGCCGCTGGAGGCGTCCGCCGTGGTGCGGCGTGGATCAGCCTTCACCTCCGCCCGGCGGCTCGGAGGGCGGAGGCGCGTCCGCAGGCGCGGGCGGCGTGTCGCTCGGCGCTCGCTCGCCCGTGGTGGGCGCCGCCTGCTGAGCAGCGTCCGCTGGCCCGGCGGCTCCCCCTTCGCGACTCCGGCCTCGGCCACCCCGCCGCCGCCGGCGCCGCCGGCGCCGGCGTCCCTCGCCGCCCCGCTCGCCCTCGCCGGCCGCGGCACCCGGCGTGCCGGGCGTCGCACTGACCTCTGAACCCTCGTCGTCCCCTTCGTCGCCCTCCTCGTCGTCCGGCTCGCGGACGGCGGGCTCCTCGGTGCGCTGGAGCGAGATCTCGGCGGGAGCCGCCGGAGCTTCCGGCCGCGGCGCGGCGCCGCCTCGCACCTCGGCTATGGCCTCCGGCGCGCGCTCGGCGCGCACCTCGCGCGGCTCGGCCGCCTCACGCGGCTCTCGCCACTCCCGCTCCTCTCTTGCGCCCCGGTCCTCGCGCGGCTCGCGCTCCTGTCGCTCGCGTGGCTCTCGGTCCTCGCGGCGGTCGCGCTCCTCGCGCCGTGCGCGCCGCGCCGCCTCCTCCTGCTGAGCGGCCTCCGAGGCGCTCTTGAAGAAGGCCTCGTCCACCTCCGGCACCACCACCGGCCGGCAGCCCACCGCGGTCTCGGTGAGCGCCTCCGCGAGCGCGTCCCCGCACACGAGCAGGATCGGGAGCTGCCCCGGCGCGGTGGCCTCGCCGCGCGCCTCGCGCCCGGCGTCACCGGCCGACACGACGACGCCGATCTGCGCGCCGTAGTTGCCCACGTCGCGCCGCACCTCCACCACGTCGCGGCGACCCACCTCGCCTCCGCCACGGACGATCCGGATGCAGTGCCGGACCTCACCGAGGCCCATCCG
>DASWDS010000089.1:0-2432 GCA_036395165.1 Anaeromyxobacteraceae bacterium
AACGGGCAGAGGATCGCGACCGGCAGGAGGCGCAGCCCATGCAGCGCGGCCGCCGCAACGCGCGGCGCCGCGGGCGCGAGCAGCTGCGCGAGCGCCGTCACAGGGTGACCCTCGGGACGAGCTCGATGCACGCCGCCGCGAAGCGCACCACGCGCGCGCCGATCCAGGGGCCCGCCAACCCGAGCGCGACGAGGACGGCCGCGACGCGCGGGACGACGACCAGGCTCTGGTCCTGCACCTGGGTGGCCGCCTGGAGGACGCCGGCGACGAGGCCCACCGCGAGCGCGGCGAGGAGCGGGGGGGCCGAGACGACGAGCACCAGCAGCACGGCCTCACGTCCCAGGGCGAGCAGCGTCGATTCCAAGGGAGCCCTCACGCGCCGAGGTAGCCGAGGACGAGCCCTCGGGCGAGCAGCTTCCACCCGTCCACCGCGACGAACAGGAGGAGCTTGAACGGAAGCGCGACGCTCGTCGGCGAGAGCTGGGTCAGCCCGAGCGCGAGGAGCACGTTGGCCGCGAGGAGGTCCACGACGAGGAACGGCAGGAAGACGAGGAACCCGATCGTGAAGGCGCGCCGCAGCTCCGAGACGACGAAGGCCGGGGCCAGCACGGCGAAGTCGGAGTCGGTCACGCCGTGGCGCGCCGTCGCCGGGCGCGCGCGGCGCGTGAGCTCGAGGAACGTGCTCCGGTCGTCGGGACGCGCGAACCGGGCGAGGAAGCCGCGCAGCGGCTCGGCGGCTGCGCGCGCGGCCTCGAGCGTCCGATCGAGGCCGCCCGCCGGCACGGCGCGCGCCGCCGCCCACGACGCGTCGCCCACGGGCGCCATCACGACGAGCGTCAGGAGGAGCGCGAGGCCGGTGACCGCGCTCGACGGCGGGATCTGCGGCGCGCCGAGCGCGGAGCGCGTCACCGAGAGCACGACCGCCATCTTGAGGAACGAGGTCAGCATGACGAGGCCGACCGGGAGGAGCGCGAGCGCTCCCATGAGGACGAGGAGCTCCGCCGGGCGGTCCGCCAGGCCGGCGGCCGGGACGGTGATGGCGGCGACCGCGATCATGGCCGGCGCTCCTGGGCGGAAGGAGGCGCGGAGAGCTCGGCGACGAGAGAGACGCCGCGCGGCCCGTAACCGACGAGGAGGTGGCGCCCGTGCGTGGAGACGACGGCGACGCCGGTGTCGCGCGCGAGGCCGTGGCGGCCGACCACCTCGAGGGCGGGCGCCCCTGGCGCCGGCGCGCCTCGCCGCAGGGCGAGCCCGCCGAGGCCGAGCACCGCGACGACGGAGAGCGCACGCAGGGCGTTGCCCCCGGCGTCCCCGCCGGCCAGGGCCGCGACCGCGAGCGAAGCCGCGATCAGGGCGCTGGCCGCGAGCAGCGCCCGAGGGCGCGCGAGCGCGGCGGCGGCGATCGAGGCGGCGGTCATGGCCGCCCCGAGAGCTCGACGACGCGCACGCCCACGGCGCCGTCGATCTCGACGAGCTGCCCGCGAGCGATGGCGCGCTCGCCAGCGCGCAGCACGACGGCGCCGTCCTTCCGGAGGTCGAGCGGGAGCGCGGTGCCGGGCTCGAGCCGGGCGAGGTCCCCGAGCGTGACGCTCACGCGCGCGATCTCGACCGCGAGCGTGAGGGGATAGGCGGCCTGGGTCTCGGTCATGTGGATCTCCACGACATGGAACTCGAAGCCTCGTGCCTGGCCGCGCAGCGCGAGGCCACCGGGGAGGACGATCTCCTGACCGGGCGCGGTGCCCTCCTCGACGTCGTCGAGGACGAGCACATCGCCCGGCGCGATCGCCGCAAGGTCGTCGGGCGTGAGCGAGATCGAGCCGTCGCGGAACGACCCGTCGACGGGGACCGCGGCCATGACCGGTGCGAGCTCGGGGCCGCCGAGCGCGGCCACCGCGAGGGCGGGCACGCGCAGGCGGCCTCGACCGCGCTCCTCCGCGACGGTGATGTCGAGCGCGACGGAGAGGGCGTCCGCGGGCGCGTCGCCCGCCTCGGCGAGCCGAGGCACGAGCGCATCGACGCGCGGGGCGCGCACCGCGTCGAGGACGGCGAGGACGAGGAGCTCGAGGACACCCTGCTCCACGCTGGTCGCGGCCCGGGCCGCAGGCGTGCGCCCGGCGCCGCCGGCGAGCCGCTCGACCGTCCGCGCGAGGAGGCGCGCGTCCACGTCGAGCCCTGCGACCCCCGGAAGACCCTCGAGGGCGATGGCGACGCGCGCCATGCCCGGACCGCTCGTGGCGGGCGCGGGTGAGGGTTCCCCCACGACGCGGACCTCCACGCCGAGCAGGTCCGAGAGCGCCCGAGAGGCCGCCTCGGCCGTGGCGCGTCCCGCCTCCCGTGCGGCGGGGGTCAGGGCGGCGAAGCCACGCGACAGCACCGGAAGGACGAAGGGGAGCGGCGTCACGTGGTCTCGTCTGTCCACGTGCCGTGCCAGC
>DASWDS010000090.1:0-1692 GCA_036395165.1 Anaeromyxobacteraceae bacterium
CGGCCGCGCTCGGGGAGGCCGGAGCGGAGGTGACCGCAGCGCGCGCGGCGCTCGATGACGCGGCGCCGCTCCGCGCCGAGCTCGCCGAGGTGGAGCGGGCGCTCCCGCACCGGGCGGAGCTCGCGGCCGCCGAGCGCGCCGAGGCCGAGGTCGCAGCCCGCGAGGTGGACGCCGCGTCGCGCGCGAGCGAGCTCGCCCAGGGCGAGCTGGCCGAGCGCGCCGCGGTCGCGGCCCTCGACGAGGCCGCGCGCGCCCACGCGGCCGCGCGCGCGGCGGAGGAGGCGCTGCGGCCGGAGCTGGACCGGGCGCGGTCGCTCGACGCGGAGCTGGCCGCCGCGGTCGAGGGGGCGACCGAGGCGGCGCGCGAGGCGAGGAGCGCGGGCGAGGGCGCCGCCGCCGCGCGCGGAGAGCTGGAACGGCTGGCGGGCGCGCTCGCCGGCGCGACGGCCGAGCGCACGCGGGCGGAGGAGTGGCTCGCGGCGCACGCCGCGACCGCGCCGCTCGCCGCCGGGTGGGAACGCTTCCAGCGAGAGCTCGAGCAGCATGAGGGCCTCTCGCGCGACGTCGCCCGCGCCGAGGCGAGGGTGAGCGCCGCCCGCCACGCGCTCGAGGCCGCGAGCGCCGCCCGCGCCGCGGCGACCGCAGCGGACGGCGCGGCCGCGCGCGCCCGGGCGGAGGCGGAGGCCCGCGCCGCGGAGGCGGAGGAGGCGGCGGCGAGGGTCCGCACGCCTGGCATCGCGGCCGAGCGCGACGAGGTCGCGGCCCGCGTCGAGGCGCTCGCCGCGCTCGACCGCGCGTCCACCGAGGCCGCGGCCGCGGTCCTGGCCGATGCCGCCCTGCGCCGCGCCGGCGCGGGCGCCCGGACGAGGGCGGCCGCGCTCGCCGACGCCGCGCTCGCAGCCGGGGTGGAGCGGGCGGGCGCCGAGCGCGCGCTCCGCGAGGCGCGCCACGCGCACGCCCGGGCCGTCGAGGCGCTCGGGCTCGAGGAGCACCGCGCGCGGCTCATGGAGGGCGATCCCTGCCCGCTCTGCGGCGCGCTCGAGCACCCGTACCGCGCTCCCGGCGCCGTCCCCGCGACGCTCGCGGACGAGCTGGCCGCGCGCGTGGCCGACCTCGACGCCGAGGTCGCGACCCACGCGGCCGCCGGCGCCGCGGCGGACCGCGATCGCGCGGTCGCCGGGCACGAGGCCGCGGCCGCGGACGAGAGGGCGGCCGAGGCCACCTCGGCCCTCGCGGCCGCCGAGGCGCGCTGGGCCGCCGCGCTCCCGTCGGCGGGCGCGCCCCTCCCGCAGCGCGCGGTGGACGGCGCTGGCGTCACGAGCGCGCCGCTCGCGGCCGCGCGCGAGCGGCTGGCCGCGCTGCGCCAGGCCGAGGAGGAGGGCCGGCGGCTCACCACGCTCTCCGAGGCCGCGCGCCAGCGCGCGCTCGAGCGGCGGAACGCCGCCGAGGCGAGCGCCGAGGCGCTGCGCCGCGCCGAGCGCGCCGAGGGCGAGGCGCGCCGCGAGCACGACCTCGCCGCGAGCGAGCGCGACGGCCTCGGCGTCCGCCGCGAGCGCCTCGAGGACGGGGTCGCGGAGGCGTTCTCCGGCCGCGGCGGCTGGAGGGACCGGCTGCGCGGCGACCCCGGAGCGTTCCGTCGCGACTGCGCGCGCGAGGTCGCGGAGCACGTGGCGCGCCGGGCCGAGCGCGAGG
>DASWDS010000091.1:0-6599 GCA_036395165.1 Anaeromyxobacteraceae bacterium
GTCAAGCAGCCCGCGCCCCCGCGCGCCGCGCGCAAGCCGACGGCGCGCGCCCCCGCGCCGAGCAAGGCGGCGAGGAAGCCGGCGCGAAAAGCGGCGCGGAAGGCGGCGCCCGCCAGGACGAAGAAGTAGCCGCGGCGCGCCTTTTCATTGCGGCTCCGAGGCGGCGTCGCTAGCATGCCGCGCATGATCCGACCTGCCGCGCTCGCGCTCGCAGCCCTCCTCGTCCCCCTCGCTGCGGCGGCGGAGGAAGAGAACGCCCCGCCGCCCGCGGCCACGTCGCCCGCGCCCGCCGCGAAGAAGCCGGACAAGGCCGCCCCCGCGAAGGCTCCGAAGGAGCTCTACGCCACGTTCGTCACCACCCAGGGCAAGATCGGCGTCCGCCTCTTCCCGGACCAGAAGCCGAACTCGGTGAAGAACTTCGTCGAGCTGGCCGAGGGCAAGAAGGAGTGGACGGACCCGCGCACGGGCCAGCGCTCGCGCAAGCCGCTCTACGACGGCACGATCTTCCACCGCGTCATCCCGAGCTTCATGATCCAGGGCGGCGATCCGCTCGGGGTCGGCGTGGGCGGCCCCGGGTACGCCATCCCGGACGAGATCGAGGAGAAGGAGCACTTCTTCGACCAGCCCTGTCAGCTCGCGTACGCCAACTCCGGCCCGAACTCGAACGGCTCGCAGTTCTTCATCACCGAGGTGCCGACGCTCCACCTCAACCCCCAGAAGTGCACGGCGAGCCCCTCCGGCCTGTGCGGCTACGTCCGGTTCGGCGAGGGCGTGTGCGGGTGCGACCTCGTCGGCAAGATCGCGCGCCTCGGCACCGGCAAGACGACGCTCGAGAAGGTCGTCATCTCCAAGACGAAGCCCACCTGCAACTGAGGAGCACGGCCATGGCGGACCAGCTCTACGCGACCTTCAAGACCTCGGCGGGCGACATCGTGGTGAAGCTCCTGCCCGAGAAGGCGCCCAAGACCGTCGAGAACTTCGTCGCGCTCGTGGAGGGGACGAAGGAGTGGACGGACCCGAACACGAACCAGAAGGTGAAGCGGCCGCTCTACGACGGGACGGTCTTCCACCGCGTCCTCCCCGACTTCATGATCCAGGGCGGCGACCCGCTCGGCACCGGCTACGGCGGTCCGGGGTTCCGCTTCGCCGACGAGATCGGTCCCGACAACAAGTTCGACAAGCCCGGCCTGCTCGCGATGGCGAACGCCGGCCCGAACACGAACGGCTCGCAGTTCTTCATCACGGAGGTGCCGACGCCGCACCTCAACCGCGGGCACACCATCTTCGGCGAGGTGGTGAAGGGGTTCGAGCTCGTCCCCAAGATCGCGCGCGGCGGCAACGCGAAGACGAAGCTCGACAAGATCACCATCACGCGCGGCGCGCAGCCTTGAGGACGTCGCGGTCGAAGGGCGTGCGGTGAGGGCCGGCTTCGTCGCGATCGTCGGGCGGCCCAACGTCGGGAAATCGACGCTGCTGAACCGGGTCCTGGGCGAGAAGATCGCCATTGTCTCGCCGCGCCCGCAGACGACGCGCACGCGCATCCTGGGCGTCTGGAACGGGGAGGGGGCCCAGCTCGCCTTCTTCGACACGCCTGGGCTCCACCGCGCCAAGGGCGAGCTCAACCGCCGCATGGTCGAGGTGGGCCTCTCGACGCTCGGAGAGGTGGACGTCGCGCTCCTGCTCGTCGAGGCCGGCACCGGCCCCGGGGGGCGCGTCGAGGTGGGCGAGGCGACGCGCTGGATCGTGGACGCGGTGGCGCGCAGCGGGAAGCCCTCCGTGCTCGGCATCTCCAAGATGGATCGGGCGCCGCGCGAGGCGCTCCTGCCGGTCATCGCCGCGTACAAGGACCTGCACGCGTGGAGCGAGGTGGTGCCCTTCTCGGCGCTGGAGGACGAGAACGTGGACGACCTCCTGCGCACGCTCGCGCGGCTCGTGCCCGAGTCGGAGGCGCCCCTCTTCCCGCCCGACGTCCTGACGGATCAGGCCGAGCGCCAGATCGCGGCGGAGTACGTCCGCGAGCAGGTGATCCTCAAGACGCGCGAGGAGGTCCCGTACGCGGCCGCGGTCGCCGTCGAGGAGTTCGACGAGGCGGAGCGCACGACCGGGCCGCGCGGCCTCGTCCGCATCTCGGCCCAGATCTTCGTCGAGCGCGAGAGCCAGAAGGGCATCGTCATCGGGAAGCGCGGCGCCATGCTGAAGGCGATCGGCACCGCGGCGCGGGAAGGCCTCGAGCGCCTCCTCGGCTGCAAGGTGTTCCTGCAGCTCCACGTCAGGGTCGACGAGCGCTGGAGCGAGCGCGCCGACGCGCTGAAGCGCCACGGTCTGTGACGCGGCGCCCTGTGTGGTAGAAGCGCCCCGTGAGCCGCCCTCTCGTCGCCCTCGTCGGCCGCCCCAACGTGGGGAAGTCCACGCTCTTCAACCGCATCGCCGGCCGTCGCATCGCGATCGTGGAGGACGTGCCCGGCGTCACGCGCGACCGCAACTACGCCGACGTCGACTGGGACGGCCGCATCTTCTCGGTGGTCGACACGGGCGGGTTCGAGCCCGAGTCGCGCGACGCCATGATGCAGCTCGTCCGGCGACAGGCGCAGCTCGCGGTGGACGAGGCCGCGGCGGTCGTGCTGGTGGTGGACGGCCGGGAGGGGCTCACCAACGTCGACGAGGCGGTCGCGGACCTCCTGCGTCGTTCGGGGAAGCCGCTCTTCGTGGCCGTGAACAAGGTGGACACGGCGAACCTGGAAGGCGAGCTGCCCATCGCCGAGTTCCACCGCCTGGGCTTCGGCGAGGTCCACACGGTCTCGGCCGAGCACAGCCGGGGCGTCGCGGACCTGGTCGAGGGCGTCCTCGGCGTGCTGGGGGTCGCGCCGGCGCCGCCCGCGGAGATCGCCCCCGAGGACGCGCCGGAGCTGCCCGAGGACGGCGTCCCCGAGCCGGCGCGCGACATCCGCGTCGCCATCGTCGGCCGGCCGAACGTCGGCAAGAGCACGTTCGTGAACGCGCTCCTGGGCGAGGAGCGCTTCGTCGTCTCGGAGGTGCCCGGCACCACGCGCGACGCCATCGACAGCGTCATCGAGCACGGGGGCCAGCGCTTCGTCGTCACCGACACGGCGGGCATCCGCCGGAAGGCGTCGATCGCGCAGAAGGTGGAGGCCTACTCGGTCGTGCGCGCCATGCGCTCGATGGACGACGCGGAGGTGGTCGCGTGCCTCGTCGACGCCGGCGAGGCCGGGGTCGAGCAGGACGCGCGGCTCCTCGGGATGGTGGCCGAGAAGGGCCGCGCGCTCATCGTGGTCGTGAACAAGTGGGACCTGGCCGAGCGCGAGGGCGCGACGCAGGCCTGGTATCGCAAGGAGCTGGCCAAGCGCCTGCCGTTCGTGGCGTGGGCGCCGATGGTGTTCACGTCGGGCAAGTCAGGGAAGGGCGTCTCGAAGGTGCTCGCCACGGCCGCGCGCCTCATGCAGCAGTACAGGGCGCGCTTCCCGACGCACGCGCTGAACGAGCTCCTCGAGGAGCTCCAGGCGAGCCATCCGGCGCCGCTCGCCCACGGCCAACGGGTGAAGATGTACTACGTCGCGCAGGTCGCCTACGCGCCTCCCACCTTCGTCGTCCAGTGCAGTCGCGCGGCCTCGATCGGCGATCACTACAAGCGCTACGTCGAGAACCGCTTCCGTGAGGCGTTCGGCCTCGAGGTGCCGATGCGGATCGTCTACAAGGAGCGCAAGCGCCGCAGCCGCCCGCCGCCCAGCGCGCAGAAGTGACGTCGCCGCGCCGATCGTCCGGGCGAGCCTCACGCGGCGCTTGACCTCCCTCGCCCGTGCCGCCTAGATTGGCCCGGTTTTCCCCAAGAATTTCGCGCCGAGAGGACCCCATGCCGAAGACCGCGCACGAGCTCACCCGCAAGGAGATGAAGGGCCCGGATCGGTTCCAGGTGGTCGCAGCCGACGCCGCGTCGTGGCTCGGGAAGCACCAGAGGCACGTCGCCATGGCGGCCGCCGCGGTGGTCGTCGCCGCCGTCGCGACGGCCGGGATCTCGTACCTGCTGGAGTCGCGTCGCGAGCAGGCAGGCGGGCTCCTCTACCGCGCGATCGACGCCGCGAGCGGAGAGATCTCGAGCGTCCCGCTGCCGAACTTCGACCGGCCCACCTACAAGACGGCCGAGGAGAAGGAGCGGGCGGTCCTCGACGCGGCGGCGAAGGTCCGCGACCGCCACCCGGGGACGCGCGCCGCCACGACCGCCGCGCTCCTCCAGGGCGACGCGCACCTCGCGCTCGGCGAGTGGGAGAAGGCGATCGCCGCCTACCAGGCCTACCTCGCGGCCGCGCCGCCGGACGACGCGGTCCGCTTCGGCGGGATCGACGGCCTCGCGCGCGCCCAGGAGGGCAAGGGCGACCTCGACGCCGCCGCCAGGACGTACGAGCAGGCCTCGGACATTCCGTTCTACAAGGACCGCGCCGCGCTGGAGCGCTCGCGCGTGCTCGCGAAGGCCGGCAAGAAGGACGAGGCGAAGAAGGCGCTCGAGGCGATCGCGAAGGAGTCGCCGCTGCAGGGCGAGGCGCAGGAGCGGCTGGCGCGCCTGGGTGCGCGCTAGATGAGCCTCCTCGCGCTCGTGCTCGCGGCGCAGGCCGCGGGGGGTGGCGTCGGCACGCAGCTCCCTCCGGCGCCCGTCCGCATGTGGAACGTCGCCTGGCAGCGGCAGCTCGTGCCGCCCGCGCCGCTCGAGTGGCGGCCGCGGGAGCTCGGCGGGCCGGCGGTGGATCCCACGAGCGGGCTCGTCGTGGTCGGCACGCGCGACGGCTGGCTGCACGCGCGCGATCCCGATGGCGCGCGCATCTGGGACTTCGAGGCGGGCGGCCGCTTCGAGGCGGCGCCGCGCATCGACGCCGACGTCGCGTACGCCGGGTCGAGCGACGGCCGCCTCTATGCCGTCGAGCTGACCACCGGAAGGCTGCGCTGGAAGTACGACGCGCAGGAGGAGGTCGGGACGACGCCGGTGGTCGCGGCGGGGCTCGTGCTCGTGATGACGCTGCAGGACACGCTCGTCGCGGTGGACGTGAAGACGGGCGCCTGGAAGTGGCACCACCGCCGCGAGTCGCGCGAGGGCTTCACGATCCGCGGTGCGGCCAACGTGATCGTGTCGGGCGGTCTGGCGATCGGCGCGTACTCGGACGGCACCGTCGCGGCGCTCGACGTCGTGACCGGGACGGTGAAGTGGGAGCGCAAGGTCGCGCCCGCGGGCGACTTCGTGGACGTGGACGGGCTGCGCGCGGAGGGCGGCCGCCTCTACGCTGCGGCCTACTCGGGCGCGATCTACGGACTCGACGTCCAGACCGGCCATCAGCTGTGGGAGGCCAAGATCCCGGCCGCGAGCCGGCTCGCGCTCGGCGGCGGGACCCTCGTGGCGGTCACCGCGACGCAGGTGATCGGGATCGGCCCCCAGGACGGCACCACGCGGTGGACGCTGCCGCTCGAGGGCGTTCCGGCTGGCGATCCCGTCATCCTGGGCGGCCGCGCGGCGGTGCCCAACACGAAGGGCCTCCTCTGGATCGACGCGTCGAGCGGACGGCTCCTGCGGGTGTTCAACCCCGGCACGGGCGTCTCGGCGCCGCCCGGCTGGCGCGGCGGGCGCATCTACGTGCTCTCGAACGCCGGCGATCTCCTCGCGCTCGATCTGTCGTGATGAGCATCCGCGTCGTCGCCGCTGTCGTGCGGCGCGGCGGCCGCATCCTCATCACGCGCCGCAGGGACGACGCCGCCCGCGGCGGGCTATGGGAGTTCCCGGGCGGCAAGGTGGAGGCGGGCGAGGCGGAGCCGGAGGCGCTGCGGCGAGAGATCCACGAGGAGCTCGGCTGCGGGATCGACGTCGGCCGGCTGGTCCTGCGCCACCGCCACCGCTATCCGGACCTCGAGGTCGAGCTGGCGTTCTACGCCTGCGCGCTGCCCGCGGGCGAGGAGCCGCGCCCGCTCGGCGTCGCCGCCGTGGAGTGGGCCGCGGCGGGGACGCTCGCGAGCTATCCCTTCTGCGAGGCCGACGTGCCGGTCCTGGCGGAGATCGAGAAGGCCTGAGCTCCTCGCGCCGCCGCGGCCGGGGAAGGGTGTCGAGGTTCCTCAGCGCCTCCGCTTCCCCCGCTTCTTCTTCACCGGCGCCGCCGGACGCTCTCCGGTGGTCTTGAGCTTCACCGCGACCGGCGCATAGGCGCGCCCCGACGGATCGTGGGCCTCGCGCGTCACCGTCCCGTCCAGGAGCAGCACGTAGTCCGACCCTGGCCGGAGCGGCTCGTCGGGGACGAGCCGGTATCGCGTCCACGACGAGCCGACCTCGGTCGTGCCGCTCGACGCGATCATCGCGTCCTGCTCGTCGTGGAGCGCGAGCCGTCCGTCGGTGAGGTGCGCGCCCACGTCCAGGCGGAACGACGAGACCGGATCGACGAGCGTGGTGCCGTCCCGCGCCATGGGGATCTCCTGGGCCCCGACGAGGACCACGGCGGCGGTGACGGGGACGGGCGGTGCGGCCGCGGTGGCGGACCCCGCATCCGCGGAGTCGGCCGATGTCGGGGTTGGGGTCGGGGTCGGGGTCGCGGTCGGGGTCGCGGTCGGGGTCG
>DASWDS010000092.1:0-4356 GCA_036395165.1 Anaeromyxobacteraceae bacterium
TCGGGGTTCGGCTCGAGGATGCCCTGCTGCAGGAACAGCTCTCCGAAGCTGGGCGCCCGGAACGTGCGGCCGGCGCTCGCTCGCGCCGAGAGCGGGCCCGCGAGGCGCACGGTCGCGCCGAGCTTCCCCGAGAGCCCCTGGTACGGCCCGACGCGGTCGAGGCGCAGGGCGGGGGCGAGCCGCACGCGCCCGCCGCCGAGGGTGAGATCCTCCGAGGCGGCGAGCGCGAGCTCCGCGCGCCCGCGCGTCCCGTACCCGTCGCCGGCGAGGTGCTCGCCGCCTGCCGACGCCGACGCCACGAACGTCCCCGCGCCGTGAAGCCAGGTCACCTCGCCGGTGGCCCCACCGTCGAGGGAGCGCGCGCCGAACTGACGGCCACCCAGGAACTGCTTGAACGAGGAGTCGAGGGTGTCGTACCGCGAGCTGAGGCGCACCGTCCCGAACACGTTGGACGCGAGCGGGTAGGCGAGGCGCGCCACCCCGAGGACGCGCGCGCTCGACTCCCAGTCATAGGGCGTCGGGACGTCGAAGCCGGGCAAGCCGCGGTGGAGCGCGGAAATCTGCACGAGCGCGTCGGCGCGCCCGTCACCGAGGGCGCGCCACGCCTTCACGAGCCCGCCGCCGCTCTTCACGACGTTGTTCCCGCGGACCAGCGCCACCGCGCCGCCCGGGATGCCCGGCGTGAAGTCGTGCACGTACGGGAACGCGCCCTCGGTGCCCTCGACGGTCCCCGCGCCGAGCACCGCCCAGCGCTCGCCGCCTGCCGCGTAGTCGCCGCTCGTACGCAGCGTCGTGAACGAGCCGCCGCCCGTCTCGAGTGACCAGGCCCCGGGCGCGGCGCGCTTCGTCACCACGTTCACGACGCCGCCGAGCGCGCCCGTGCCGTAGTGCGCGCCCTCGGCGCCGCGCAGCACCTCGATGCGCTCGATCCAGGGCGCCGGGATGGAGGAGAGGTCGACGCCGCCGCCCGCCGCCGTGTTGAGCGGGATGCCGTCCACGAGGACCTTCACGTCCTGCGAGGTCGCGCCGCGGATGGAGACGGTGGAGAGGTGTCCGAGGCCGCCGTACTCCTCCACCGCCACGCCTGGCGCGGTGGAGACGAGCTCCGCGACGCCCTTCGCCTCGCCAGCGAAGCGCGTCGCGTCCACGATCGTCGCCGAGGCGGTGGGGTCGGCCGACGCCTCCGCGCGGGGAAGGTGGACCACCACCTCCTCCGCTCGGACGGACGGCTCCTCCGGCTCGGCGGCGCGCGCGGCGGGCACGCCTGCGGCGAGGAGGCGCGAAAGGACGGCGAGGCCGCGCAGGGCGGGTACGAGTCGGCGCAAGTCTTCGCGTCTCCTTCGGACGCGAAACGACGTGGCCGCGGGGATCCGCGGCCGCCGCTCGAAGGGAGGTCTCCTGGCTCCCGGGGTAGGGCGACACCGTCGCCCTTCGCGCCCGCCACCTTCCCTCCGCAGCGCGGAAGTGGTGAAACCGCAGGCGCTTCAACCCCGGCTACAGTGGCGGGACCGCGCCGGACTCTGACCGGCTTCCCTGTTCCTCCGAGCGGGTGCTTCAGCGTGTGGGGTAGCGCTTCGGCGCGCGCGTTGTCAAGCGGGCGCCCGCCGGGGACGCTTGCGCGCCGTGGGGCGCTGTGGTTCCGATGCGGGTCCCGATGGGCGCTCCGCTCGCCATCCCGAGGCTCGTCGTCGCCGGCACCGCGAGCGGCGCGGGGAAGACGACCGTGACGGTCGGCCTGGCCGCGGCGCTCCGCGCCCGCGGGCTCTCGGTCGCGGTCTTCAAGTGCGGCCCGGACTACCTCGACCCGAGCTACCACGCGCGCGCCTCGGGCCGGCCCTGCCACAACCTCGACGGCTGGATGATGGGGCGCGAGGCGGTCCTCGCCACCTTCGCGCACGGCGCCGAGGGCGCCGACGTGGCGCTGGTGGAGGGCATGATGGGCCTCTTCGACGGCGCGTCCGCCTCCCTCCCCGGCGGCCCCGGCTCCACCGCCGAGATCGCGCGCTGGCTCGACGCGCCGGTCCTGCTGTGCGCCGACGCCTCCGGCATGGCGGGCTCCATCGCGGCGCTCGCGCGAGGCTACGCCGACTTCGACCCCGCCCTGCGGGTGCGAGGGCTCGTGTGCAACCGCGTGGGCGGGCGGCCGCACCTCGACCTGCTGCGCGAGGCGCTGCGCACGCCGCCCATCGTGGGCGGCCTCCCGGCCGAGGAGGCCCTCGCGTTCCCCGAGCGCCACCTCGGGCTCCACGCGGCGGCGGAGGCGCTGCCGCAGAGCGTCCTCGACGCCTGGGCGGAGCGCACGGCGGCCTTCGTCGATCTCGACGCCGTGCTGGCCATCGCGCGCTCGGCGCCGCCGCTGCCGAGCCCGCCCGCGCCGCGATCCACGGGCGCCGGGGCGAGCCGCTGCCGGATCGGGGTCGCGATGGACGAGGCGTTCCACTTCTACTACGAGTACAACCTGCGCCTGCTCGAGGCGCACGGCGCGGCGCTCGTCCCCTTCTCGCCGGTGCGCGACGGGGAGCTCCCGGACCTGGACGGTATCTACCTCGGCGGCGGCTATCCGGAGCTCCACGCGGCGGCGCTCGCCGGGAACGCCTCGATGCGCAGGTCGCTGGCGGCGTTCGGCGCACGCGGCGGCCCCGTCTACGCGGAGTGCGGGGGCTTCATGTACCTGTGCGCCGCCATCCGGACCCTCGACGGGAGGGACCACCCGATGGTCGGGGTGTTCGACGCGGTCGCCGCGCTCCGCGATCGCCCGCAGGCGCTCGGGTACGCGGAGGTGGCGACCACCGCCCCCACGCTGCTCGGTCCGGCCGGCACGTCCTTCCGGGGCCACGAGTTCCGCTACTCCGAGCTCGTCCCGGGCGCGCGCGCGCACGACCTCGCCTATGAGGTGCGCGGCCGCCCGGGCGACCCGCCGCGCCGGGAGGGCCACGTCCGCGGGAACGTGCTCGGGTCTTGGGTGCACGCGCACTGGGCGTCGAGCCCGGCCGCCGCCGGCGCCTTCGTCGCGGCGTGCGCGGCGAGCGCAGGGAGGCGCGGGTGACGGTCCCGTTCCGCGTCGGCGCGACCTCGTTCGTCTACCCCGCGGGCTGGGCCGAGAACGTGGCGCGGCTCGCCGGCCGCGTGCGCGACGTGGAGCTGCTCTTCTTCGAGGCGGCCGCCCTCCCGGACGAGCGCGAGATCGAGGAGCTCGCCGCCTGGAAGGCGCGCGCCGGGCTCACCTACTCGCTGCACACGCCCCTCGCCGCGAGCCTCGCCAGCGCCGACGAGGCGCGCCGCGTCGAGGGGGTGGCGACGGTGCTGCGCGCGGTCGAGGTGGCGCGGCCGCTCTCGCCCGAGGCGGTGGTGGTCCACGTCTACCTCGGCGACCGCGAGGGCGAGGCCCCGCCTCGCGACCTCGCCGCCTTTCGGCGCCGCGCCGAGCGCTCGCTCGAGGCGCTCGCCGCGGCCGGGCTCCCGCGGCGCGCGATCTGCGTCGAGACGCTCGACTACGACTTCGAGATCCTGGCGCCGGTGGTCGAGGCGCTCGGGCTCTCCGTCGCGCTCGACCTCGGGCATCAGCACCGGGATGGGCGGCCGGTCCAGGCCGTGCTGGAGCGCCACCTGCCGCGGGCCCGCGTCGTGCAGTGGCACGGCGTCGATCCGGAGGGACGCGACCACCGGTCGCTGCGGCACGTGCCGGGCGACGAGGCGCGCGCGGTGCTCGCCACGCTCCGGGGCGCGTGCTACGAGGGTGCGCTCACGCTGGAGGTCTTCCGCGAGGACGACTTCGAGGAGTCGCTGGCGCTCCTCGGAAGGTGGCTGGAGCGGTGAGCATGGCGGACCACACGGTGACGCTCGTGGGAGGCGGCGCGCGCTCGGGGAAGAGCGCGCACGCCCTCGCGCTCGCGCGGCGGCTCGGCGCGCGCCGCGTCTTCGTCGCCACCGCCCGTGCGTACGACGACGACATGCGGGCCCGCATCGCGCGCCACGTCGCGGATCGCGGCGGCGACTTCCGCACCGTCGAGGAGCCGGTGGCGCTCCCCGAGCGCCTCGCCGAGCTCGCGGCCGCCACCGGCGCCGCGGGCGCGGACGTCGTCGTCGTGGACTGCCTCACGCTCTGGCTCTCGAACCTGCTCCTCGACCGCGCGACGCCGGAGGCGATCGAGGCGCGCGTGGAGGACCTCGCGCACGCCGTGCGCGGGGCGCCCTTCCACGTCGTCCTCGTCACGAACGAGGTCGGGATGGGCGTCCACCCCGAGAGCCACCTCGGGCGCGTCTTCCGCGACCTCGCCGGGCGCGCGCACCAGCGGGTCGCGCGCGCCGCCGACGAGGTCCACCTCGCGGTGCTCGGGGTCGTGCTGCGCATCCACC
>DASWDS010000093.1:0-28797 GCA_036395165.1 Anaeromyxobacteraceae bacterium
GCGAAAGCCGCGCTAACCCATGAAGGTCACTGTGGATTCCTCCTCGTCGATCGATGACGTCGAGCGAGGGCGCGACCGAGGGTAGCGAGGGCCGGGGCGAGCGGGCGCCCGCCCGTGAGCGCGGAGGCCGGTTCATCGTCCGCAGATCTGCGTAAGGACGCGGGCGGCGCGAGAGGCGGCTGCGGATGATTAAGCCAATGGGAGGAGAGGAGATCGCGCATGACCGAGATACCGGCGCACCTGCCGCTCACCTACGTGGCCGGGACGGTGAAGACCGCCTTCGAGGAATTCGAGACCACGCTCCCGGGTGCCAAGGGCTTTCGGTGCCTGGCGTGCAAGAAGGACTACATCGTGTCGAGCGAACGCGAGCTGCCCGCGCACGACTGCACCGGCACCTACGCCAAGGAGGGGCGGCCGGTCACCGCCCTGTGAATGGGGCGCACGGTCAGACGATCGCGCCCAGCACGAGCACCAGCGCCAGCGCCACGACCGAGATGACGGTCTCCACGATCTCGTCGATCGATCGCGAGACGTCGACCGTGATGCCGCGCTCGTCGGGGCCGAGCGGCTCCAGGATCGCGTACTGGGAGTCGAGCAGGCTGGTCGGCATGAAGTGGCCGGCCCGGTGCCGCATGCGGTCGAAGATCAGCTCGGGGCGGCCTGCCAGGTGCACGAAGGCCACCCGCGGCGACGCGGCGCGGAGCACGTCGCGGTAGGCGCGCTTCAGCGCGGAGCAGGTGACGACGGCGGTCAGGCTCGACCGATCCCGCTCCGCGATCCAGGCCGCGATGTCACGCAGCCAGGGCCAGCGGTCGGCGTCCTGGAGCGGGATGCCCGCCTTCATCTTCGCGACGTTGGCGGGCGAGTGGAAGTCGTCGGCCTCCGCCATCTCGCACCCGAGCCGCTCGGCGAGCATCGCGCCGATCGTGCTCTTGCCCGATCCCGCCACCCCCATCAGGACGATCTGGGCCACCGGCGCCTCGGTCACGGCCTACCTCCTCGGCAGGGTGGACCCATGCACCGCGAGCGAGAGGTCTGCTTCGCCCTAGCGGGACGTGCGACGCAGGGTACGCGACCGGCCGGGGGGGCGGGCGCCCAGGATCGGTGGCCGTCCCGGCGCGGCGCACCCAGGATCGAGAGGATGCGCGCGCTCATCTTCGATCTCGACGGCACGCTCGTGGACACGGTCTACGCGCACGTCTTCGCCTGGCAGACCGCGCTCGCCGAGGCCGGGATGCCGATCGACGGCTGGCGCATCCACCGGCGCATCGGGATGAGCGGCGGCCTCTTCACCCGCGCCGTGGCGCGCGAGCTCGGGCGCCCCCTCACGCCCGAGCAGGCCCGCTTCCTTCAGGACCGCCACGGCGAGATCTTCCGGAGCCTCATGCCCGCGCGCCGGCCGCTCCCCGGCGCCGTCGCGCTCCTCCGCCACCTGCGCGAGGCGGGCGTGCCCCACGGCATCGCGACCTCCGGACGGCACCCGGAGATCGACGCCTCGCTCGCCGCGCTCGAGGTGCCCGCCGACACCGTCGTCATCGACCGCGGCGTCGTGAGCCGCGCGAAGCCCGAGCCGGACCTCTTCCTCGCCTGTCAGGAGCGGCTCGCGGTGACGCCGGAGGAGTGCTACGCCGTCGGTGACTCGGTCTGGGACCTCCTCGCGGCGCGCCGCGCCCGGATGCTCGGGATCGGCGTGCTCACCGGCGGCTACGGGCAGGACGAGCTCCTCGCGGCCGGCGCGTACCAGGTGTACCGCGACGCGGCGGAGCTCGACGCGGCGCTGGACGAGCTGGGCGTGCTCGCCTGAGGCGTTTGCGCCGCCGCCGACGATCGGGAAGGCGCGGACGGGGAACGCGCCCATCGCGCGCACCTCGGACGACGTCGTGCGAGAGGAGAGATCGACGAGCAAGGTGAGCCTCCTCGCGCGCGCGTGCGCCGCGCAGTCGTGTCGTGGCCGGCGGCGATCGGCGCGTGCACGTCGCGGCGAGTCGCCGGGAGCCGCCCAGGCGCACGCCTCGCTTCCCGTGTCCCCGGTTTCCCGTTGCGTCTCCGCGGCGGGCGGAAAGGCTACACACGAACCCGTGAGCGGAGGTGTGGCGCATGGAAGGAATGGGGCAGACGACTGGACAGCAGCAGCAGACGACCGTGGACCCGTCGCTCGAGGCGACGCGGAAGAGGTTCAACGACGCGTTCAATAGGTTCGACGCGAAGGAGGTCGCCTCGTACTTTGCCGAGGACGGGACCCTCATCGACCCCGTGGGCGAGTTCGGGAGGGGCCGAGCGGGGGTCGAGCGGGTCTACGGGAAGAACGTCGAGACGGTTCTCGAGGGGACGACGTCGACCTTCACGATCCTCTCGGTACGCCAGGTGGGCTCGGACTGCGCGCTCCTCGACCTGGACCACGACATCCGCGGCTTCAACATGCCGGACGGATCCAAGGGACCCATGAAGCTGCACGTGGTGCTCCTGGCGCAGAAGAAGGGCAACGCATGGCAGTGGCTCGACGTGCGGCCATACGCCTTCATGCAGCCGCCGCAGCGGCTGCAATGAGGTGAGCGCGAGCGGAGCCGAGCGCGCCGGTCCGGACCGATCCGGGCCGGCGCTCTCGCGCCGGCCCCTCGCGAAGGCCGCACGGGCGCGGGACCCCGCGTGTCGGCCCGTGGCGAGCGCGAGCCATCCGCGTGTCCCACGCCTGACGGGCGCAGTGATGCCGGTCGCGTACTGCCAGGACGCAGCGTCCTATCGAGGAAGTCACCGCGCGCAATGATGTCCCATGAACGCGCGACCGCGGTGTGCGCGCGCATCCGGACACGTGCGCCCGACTCCGACACGTGAGCGCAATAAACGCGTACAAAGTTTGCGCCTGGCTTGGCATCGGTGCCCCGCTGGGGACAGAATGTCGCAGCAGTTCGATCGCCGGAATCGCGCCGCAATCGCCGACACACCCCCGCAGGGAGCGGAAGGACCGAGCTCACGATGAGTCTCTCATCGCTGTTCACCGGATTGCTCGAGGTGACCGACGCGCTCACGGCCGATCGCCGTGGCGCGCTCCTCGAGGCGACGAAGCCCGGGACGGCCGGGCGCAGCGCCGCAGCGCTCGCCGCCGCGACCAACGAGCTCTCGGCGGCGGGCAGCGCGGTCGGCCTCACGCGCCTCGAGCTGCTGCTCGTGAAGGGAACGAGCCAGGCGACGGTGACCGCGGTGCGGCCCGACGCGATCCTGCACGCGGTCGTGCAGGCGTCGAAGGCGACGGCGCAGGTCGAGAAGGTGCTGCACGCGTGGGCCTCCGGCGAGAGCGTGGCACCCGCCCAGCGTCCCGCGCCCGCCCGCCCGGAGGCGGCCGCGGCGGCGAGGTCGACCCCGCCCCCGAGGCTCGAGGCGGCGGGCGCCGCGCCGGGCGCGCCGGCAGCGCGCACGATCACGCCTACGCCCACGTCCACGCCGCCGCCCGTGACCGCCGAGGCGGTCGCGCCGGCTGGTCACGACCCGTGGGCCGCGCTGCGGCGGTCGCTCGTGCGTGGCCAGCTCACCGAGGCCGCGACGCGGCGCCGCGAGCTCGGCGACGCCGCGCCCGCCGAGTACGCCGGCGCGGAGCCGGTCCCGGCGGCGGAGCGGGAGCGCGCGCTGCAGGTCCTGCTGGAGGGGATCGGGAGCGTGCTGGCGGGCGACGGTCTCGGCGGCGGCAAGACGCTCGCGGAGCTCGCCGTCCCTTCGCAGCAGAACCTGTCGTTCCGCTGGATCGCGCTGCACTGGAGCGCGCGCGCCGCCGTGCGGAGCGGAAACTTCGCCGGCGCGCGGCAGCACGCGAAGGAGGCGCTCGTCGTCTCGCAGCGCCTCGACATCGACGCGCGGGCGGTGAGCCAGTGGACGGCCGCCGAGGTGCTCGCGAGCGAGGGCGATCACGCGCGTGCGCTCGCCTGGCTCGGCGAGTCGCGGAAGCGCTTCGAGCGGCTCGCGGACCGCTGGGGGCTCGGCCAGGCGTGGCTCTCGGAGGCGAGGGTCCTCGCCTCCATGCAGCGCGAGCAGGAGGCGATCGCGGCGGCGGGACACGCCTCGGCGGCGGATCCGGCGTGGGAGGAGCCGCGCATCTTCCTCGCCCACCGCGCGCTCGGCCGCGGAGAGCTCGCCGAGGCGGAGGGCATCCTCGGGTCCATCCATGGACCGGCCGCGGAGCGCTCGCGCTCGCTCGTGCGGGCCATCCGCGACCGCACGGTCACGCAGGCCGACGCGAGCGAGTTCCTGCGGGAGTGCGACGCTCCGCCGACGGCGCGCTCCATCCGCGCGCTCGAGCGGATCGCGGGCGCCGCGCCGCGCTTCGTGCAGGCCCGCGAGGCGCTCGCGTGGATGCTCCTCAAGCTCGGGAAGTACGCCGACGCGAGCGCCATCTTCCGTGGCCTCCTCGCCCAGCAGCTCCCGCCCGCCGATCGCGCCTCGGTCATGCTCGGGCTGGCCTGCAGCGCCCACGCGCAGCAGGCGGGAAACGACCCGGCGGCGACCCTCCGCGCCGCCGCCACCACCGCGGGCGCGACGCGCGCGCGTGACGCGGCGGCCGAGCCGACGCCGCTCCCGTCGCTCTCCTCGTCGTCGATCGCGGTGCGCAGCTCGCAGGCGGGGAGCGCCGGCTCCGTCTTCTCGGGGCAGCTCAGCGTCTTCGCGCTGCCGGACGTCCTCGAGTTCCTCCGCAGCGCGCGCCGCACGGGGCTCCTCGTCTGCAGCTCGGCGAAGGGGATGGCGGCGCTGCGCTTCCGGGACGGCTTCATCGCCGGCGTGGGGTCCGCGCCCGGGATGCCTGGCCTGGGCGAGATCCTGCAGCGCGCGCGGAAGATCTCGAGCGTGGCGCTCCGCGCGGTCGGCCCCGACACACCCGATGACGTGCTCGGCGACCAGCTCGTGAAGGAGGGCCTCGTGGACGCGTCCGCGGTCCGGGAGGCCATCGGCCAGCAGGTCGAGCTCACGATCCGCGAGCTCGTGGGTTGGAAGGACGGCGAGTTCGCCTTCAACTGCGACGACGAGGGCGCGCCGGCGGGCCTGTGGACGACCGTGAAGGTCGACGTGCAGGGCGCGTTGCTCAACGTCTTCAAGCAGATGGACGAGGCATCCCGGAACGCCAAGGGACGCGCCGCGCAGCGGTAGCCCCGCCTCGACCGCATGACCCGCCCACCGCCCACCTCCGAGCCGCGCGCTCCGCCCTCGTCCGACCTGACGACCCTCGCGGGCGTCAAGCTCGGGAACTACCGCCTGGAGCGGCTGGTGGGACGCGGCCGCATGGGCGTCGTCTACCTCGCGAACGACGAGGCGTTGCTCCGCCCCACCGCCATCAAGGTCCTGTCGTGGAGCGTCGCGGAGGCGCGCGGGCACGATCCCGTGCAGTGGTTCCTCGCGGAGGCGCGGATGGTGGCCCGCATCAGCCATCCGCGCGTGGTGCAGATCTACGGGGCCGCGCGGCAGGCCGACTACTGCTACATCGCGATGGAGTACGTGCCGGGTCAGTCGGCCGAGGCGATGATCGCCCGGGGCGAGCCCATCGCGCCCGAGCTCGCGACGGACATCCTCATCCAGGCCGCGTCCGCGCTCCACGGCGCGCATCGCGCCGGGGTCATCCACCGCGACGTGAAGCCGGCCAACCTCCTCGTGGGCACGGACGGCGTCACGAAGCTCGGCGACTTCGGGATGGCGCTCGGGCCGGCCGAGGTCCGCACCGGCAACGCGAGCGTCCGGGTCGGGACGCCTTACTACACCGCGCCCGAGATCTGGAGCGGCGAGCCCGCGACGGCCGCCTCCGACCTCTACTCCCTCGGCGCGAGCTACTTCCACCTCCTCACCGGCCGCCCGCCGTACCCCGGCCACGACGTCGCCACGGTGGAGAAGGCGCACCTGCGCGCGCCGATCCCCGACCCGCGGGCGCTCGTCCCCAAGCTCCCGGCGTCGTGCACCGCGCTCGTCCGCCGCGCGCTCGCGAAGGCGCCCCGCGACCGGCACGCTTCGGCGCAGGTGCTCCTCTGGGAGGCGACGCGCGTCCTGCAGGAGCTCACGTCCCTGCCCGCGTCCGCGGCGGACCGCGCGCCGCACCGCGCGGAGCCGACGCGCGAGGACGAGCCGGCGCGCTCGTCGCTGCCGCCCGCGAGCGGACCGCTCGCCCAGGCGCTCGGGTTCGTCCATCAGCCCTTCTCCGACGTGGACCTGAGGGAGTGCCTCGCGGAGCCGCTCGCGGCGGCGCGCGACCAGATCCTGGAGCGGGTCCAGGACGACGCGACCTCCGTCCTCGCCGTCACGGGCGCGGAGGGGAGCGGGGCGGCGGGGCTCTGCCGCCGCATCGCGACGGAGCTGGGACGGTCGCGGCTCGTCCTGCTGCTCAACGTGGCGCGCGGCTCCGACGGCCGGACCCTGCTCCAGCGGCTCTGCCGGGCGGCGGGGGTCGAGGAGTCGGGCGAGGACGAGGGGCTCGAGGCGCTCACCGCGCGCCTCGGCGAGGAGCGCCGGCGGCATGGGCACGCGCCGCTCGTCGTGCTCGACGGCGTCGCCGTGCCGCACCCCTCCACGGCGGGCCTCGCCACGGTCGTCGGCGCGAGCCTGTGGACCCGGTCCTTCAAGATCCTGCTCAGCGGCGCCCCTGGGCTCGCGCCGGCCCTCACCCGCGCCGGGGTCGACCTGCGGGACGAGCGCGTCCCCGAGATCGCCGTCTCGCCGCTCGACCGCGATCAGCTCGCGCGGTACCTGCGCGGCTGGATCGAGGCGGCGCTCGCGCCGGACGCGCCGCCCATCCTCGTCACGCCCGACGCGCTGCTCCTCCTCGCGCTGCGGTCGGAGGGCGCCCTGGAGCGGGTGGACTGCATCGCCGAGAACATGCTCCACCTCGCCGCCGCCGAGCGGCGCCGCACGCTCACCTCCTGGCACGCCTGGACCGCCCCGGATCGCGAGCGCTGGTCGCAGAGCCGCGGGGGCGTCGCGCTGCCGCGGCGGCCCGACCCGTGGCCTCCCGCAGAAGTGGTCGACGTGATCGACGCGTGCCGCCGCGCCGCTGGCATGCCACCGTGGCCGCGCGGCGCCGTACGGAACTCAACGAGGGGAGCGAGCCGATGATCGACCTGGCCACGATCGCGAAGGTCCCGGAGGTGAAGAGCGCCGTCCTGGGCGATCTCGCGGGCGGGTACCTCGACGCCTTCGACGAGCTGGACGGCGAGAGCGTCGCCGCGGTGATGGGGTTCGTGTCGAGCACCCTCACCGACGCCGGCGACCAGCTCGGCCTCGGCCCGCTGCGGCGCATCGCCGTCGCGGGGGAAACGGGGGCGAGCGTCGTGCTCGTCCACGAGCAGCTCGTGATGACCGCCTCCGTGGAGCCGCCCAAGGCGCTCGCGGCGGTCGAGAAGGCCCTCGACAGCGCAGTCCTGGGGAAGGTGTGACATGGAGACGATCCTGCAAGGACTCATGGAGCTCGGCGGCGTGAGCGCGACCATGGTGCTCGACGCCAGGGGGGCGCTCGTCGGCCACCGGGCGCACGCCGTCTACGACCGCGCGACGTGCGAGCACGTCGGCGGCACGCTCATGAAGGCGATCGAGTCGCTCCAGCTGCAGCAGGAGGACTGGGACACGATCACCGCCCAGTTCGCGGACGGCAAGATCCTGCTGCGCAAGCTCGGCGCCGGCGCCGGCAAGCACGTCCTCGCCGTGGTGGCGGACGCGACGCTGAACGCGTCGTTCGCGACCGTCGCGCTCCGCGTCGCCGCGAACAAGCTCAGGGCCGCGATCGAGGGCGGCGGGTCCCACGCGACCTCCAGCTCGCACGTGGCGCACGGCTCGGGCGTCCAGGCGGGACCGGGCGGGTCCGCGCCGCTGTCGCGCTCCGCTGCGGCCTCCGGCCTGCTCACGCCCGCGGACTCGGGGCCCATGCTCGCGAACAGCGGGCTCAGCTGGACGAAGAGCTCGAACGTCGGGAGCCAGGTGGGCGGCATCTCGGGCGTGAGCTCCGCGGACCCCGCCTCGTCGGCGTTCCTCGTCCGCGCCGCCAAGGAGCTCGCGAAGCACGTCGGACCGATGTCGAAGGTGTACGTGCAGGAGGCCGTCCGGCGCGTGTCGCCGGACGCGCCCTTCGCGCTGGCGCTCTCCGGCGCGATCCTCGAGGACCTGGCCGGGCAGATCGAGGACGCCGAGGACCGCGCGCAGTTCCGGAAGGCGCTCGCGAAGGCGTGAGGCAGCTCGAGTGCAGTGGTGCAGCGCAAGAAACCCGAACGACTCACAAACCTGGAGGTAGACGATGTCCCTCGTGAGCGCCGTGCGAAGCAGGCTCAGCGCGAAGGTCTCGCTGACGCTCGCGGCCGTGCTGCTGGTCCTGACGGCGGGTGCCGCCACCTACATCACGATGCACCAGGCGAGGCAGATGGAGGAGCTGACGCTCGAGAAGGCGCGCGTGGCCGCGGCCATCGGCGCGCGCGAGTTCGGCGACGTCCTGGACGGCGCGATCGACAGCGGCGCGCTCACCGTCGGCGACGTGTTCGACCGGAACTACGTCGAGATCAAGGGCTTCAACTGGGGGACGAAGCCGAAGTACCACACCCGGTACGACTCGTTCATCGACCCGACCATCCTCGTCTTCGAGGACAAGTTCCTCGAGTACGAGGACTTCGTCTACGCGGTCGGCGTCGACGAGAAGGGCTACCTGCCCACGCACAACACGCGCTACCAGAAGCCGCTCACCGGCGTCCCCGAGAAGGACCTCGTGGACAACCGCACGAAGCGCATCTTCGACGACCCCGTCGGCATCACCGCGGCCCAGAACCTCGAGCCGAGCCGGCTCCAGGTCTACAAGCGCGACACGGGGGAGACGATGTGGGACGTCTCCTCGCCCATCATCGTGAAGGGCAAGCACTGGGGCGGCTTCCGCGTGGGCGTCTCCATGGAGAAGGTCGACGCCCGGAAGCAGATGCTCCTCGGATCGCTCATCGCCATCTTCGGGATCTTCGCCGCCGTGACGATCGGGACGATGTTCCTCGTCGTGCGGAACGTGATGAAGCCGGTCGTCGCGCTCACCGAGGCGGCAGACCAGATCAGCCTCGGCGAGGGCCTCGACGCGCCCATCAAGTCCCGGTCGACCGACGAGATCGGTCGCCTCACCAAGTCCATCGACCGCCTGCGCGCCAGCATGAAGGCCGCGATGAGCCGCCTCGGTCAGTAGGCGCGAGCCACGGAGGAATGACACCATGATGACGCCCTCGTTTTCCAGGTACGCCGTGCTCGTCGCGCTGTGCGCCTCGCTCGCCCCCGCGACCGCGCGCGCCCAGCTGCAGGTCAAGATCGGCGGGATGACGCCCGTGGAGAGCCTCACGTCGCAGGAGCGGGAGATGCTGGTCCTCGCGATCGACTTCTCGAAGCGCTGCAGCGAGGCGCTCGATCGCTGGATCGCGGGGAAGGAGACCTCGGAGGAGAAGCTCTTCGGGGCGCTCTACTACCCCGTGGTGAAGACCGACCCCCCGAAGTTCACGACCGAGTGGGATCGCCTCTCGGATCGCGACGTCCTCCCCATCGAGGAGGCCGTCCTGGCGAAGTCGCCCGTGATCATCTACGCGGTGCTCGTGGATAGGTACGGCTACCTGCCGACGCACAACCAGCGGTACTCGCAGCCGCTCACCGGGAACCTCGCGAGCGACCTCGTCAACAACCGCACCAAGCGCATCTTCAACGACCGCACCGGCTTCGCGGCGGCGAGGAACAAGGCGCCCTTCTTCATCCAGCGCTACCAGCGCGACACGGGCGAGACCATGGCCGACCTGTCGGTCCCGGTGCTCCTGCACGGCGGGCACTGGGGGGCGGTGCGCATCGGCTACCGCGTCGTCGAGCGGTAGGAGGCGGCGCGGCGCGGGCCGGTGGCGAGCCGGCCCGCGTCCTCATGGCCGTGCTCGGTTGCGCTGGTCCCGAGAACGAGCCCGCGCCCGTGCCCGCGCCCGGCTTCTTTCGGGCTCGGACTCGGGCTCGGGGCTCACTCCAACTGGGCAGCGCCATCAGCCCCGCACGACCTCGCGGGCGACCTCGAGGAAGCGCTCCACCACGGCGCTCCGGTCGTCGGCCCGGCGCAGCGCGAGGAGGCGCGTGGTGGGCGCGGGCGGCCGGAGCGGCCGGTAGACCACGCCCGGCAGGCGCAGCGCCTGCGCCGAGGCGGGCACGAGCGTCACGCCGATGCCGGCCGCGACGAGGGTGACCGCCGTCGAGAGCTCGAGCACCTCCTGCGCCACCGCGGGGCGGAACCCGGCGCCGCGGCAGGCGCCCTGGACCACGTCGATCCAGCCGGGGCGCGGATGGCTCGGGAAGAGGACGAACGGCTCGGCCGCCAGCGTCCGTAGCGCGAGCGCCCGCCGCGGCGCGAGGCGGTGGCGCGCGGGCAGCGCGACGACGAGGGGCTCGTCCGCGAGCGGCTCGACGGCGAGCGTCTCGTCGCCGACGGGCGGACGCGCCAGCCCGAGCTGGATCCGGCCGGCGCGGAGCGCCTCCACCTGCTCGGCGGTGGACATCTCCGCGAGCGTGAGCGCGACGTCGCCGTACCGCTCGTGGAACCGCCGGTAGAGCGCGGGGAGGAGCGCGTACGTCGCGGAGGCGACGAAGCCGACCGCGAGGGCGCCCGACTCGCCGCGCGCGACGCGCCCCGCGGCGGCGGTGGCCCGACCCAGGCCGTCGAGCAGCGCCTGCGCCTCGGCGCGGAAGGCGCGCCCGGCGTCGGTGAGCCGCACGCGCCGGTTCGTGCGCAGGAACAGATCGAACCCGAGCTCGCGCTCGAGCTGGCGGATCTGCTGGCTGAGCGGCGGCTGCGCGATGTGCAGCCGCGCCGCGGCGCGCCCGAAGTGCAGCTCCTCGGCCACGGCGAGGAAGTAGCGCAGGTGCCGGAGCTCCATGACCATCGATATGTAACAGATATCGTACTTAACGAACGATATATTGGACGTCTCGGCTGGCCCGCCCCAGGATCCTCCGGGATGCGCTCCTCCGCCCGCCGCGCTGTCGTCGATCTGCCCGCGCCCGCTCCGGTGCTCGCGTGCGCGCCGCCGGCGCCGGACGCCGCGCTCGCGCCCACCGGTGGCCTGCTCGCGCTCGGCCTGGCTGGCCTGTGCGCGTTCCTGAACGTCTACGCGACGCAGCCGCTCCTGCCGCTCCTCGGGAAGGTCTTCGCGGCGTCGAAGGCGCAGGCGGCGCTCACCGTCAGCGCGCCCAGCATCGCCGTCGCGCTCGCGGCCCCCTTCGTCGGCGCCGTGGCCGACCGCGTCGGGCGCCGGCGGATGATGGTCGGCGCGCTGTTCGTGCTCGCCGTCCCGACGTTCCTGGCGGCCACCGCCGGGTCGATCTCCGCGCTCGTCGCGTGGCGCTTCGTCCAGGGCCTCGCGGTGCCGGGCGTGTACGCGGTCGGGGTCGCCTACGCGGGCGAGGAGTGGCGGGGGCGGGGCGTCGGCCAGGCGATGGCCGCGCTCGTGACGGGCAACGTCGTCGGCGGCTTCCTCGGGCGCGCGGTGGCGGGTCTCGTCGCCGAGCACGCCGGGTGGCGCGCCTCGTTCGTGGCGCTCGGGTTGCTGACGGCGGCGGGCGCCCTCGCGACCGCGCGCTGGCTGCCGCCCGCGCGGCGCTCGGCGGCGGCGGCCAGCCGTCCCGTCGCCGCGCTGCGCGCGCTCGCGGCGCACGTGCGCGAGCCCCGCCTCGCGGCGACCTTCCTCGTCGGCTTCGACGTGCTCTTCGTCCAGGTGGCGACGTTCACCTACGTGACCTTCTATCTCGCCGAGCCGCCCTTCCACCTCGGCGCCGGCGCGCTCTCCGGCATCTTCGTCGTCTACCTGGCCGGCGCGGCGGTGACGCCCTTCGCCGGGCGCTGGATCGACCGGGCCGGATCGCGCCGTACGCTGGCAGTGGCGCTCGCGGCCGGCGTCGCGGGGAGCGCGCTCACGCTCTCGCACGGCCTCCCGGTGGTCGTCCTCGGCCTGGCGCTGTCATGCAGCGCGGCCTTCGTGAGCCAGTCGGCGGCGACGAGCTACCTGCCGCTGGCGGCGCCGCCGGAGGTCCGCTCGGTCGCGTCCGGCGTCTACCTCTCCTGCTACTACCTCGGCGGCGCGGCGGGCGGCCTGCTTCCGGTGTTCGCGTGGCGCGCCGGCGGGTGGCCCGCCTGCGTTGCCCTCGTGGTCGCCGTCCAGCTCGCGACCATCGCCGTCGCGCTGCGCGCCTGGAGGGGCGACCGGCGCTAACCGAACGTCCGCCGGACGTAGTCCTCGACCGCCTGCGTGTAGTCCTGCTCGAAGCCGCGCCGGTAGACGATGGTGGTGGCGATCTCGGCCGCCAGGATCGCGGACCGGTACTTCGAGGGGAGCCTCTCGACGCGGCCGCGGTAGGACGGCGTCTCGCGGATGATCCGCGGCAGGTGCGCCAGCAGCACCCGCCGGTACAGGTCCTGGGCCCACAGGTCGGGCCTCGCCTGGAAGAGCTCGAAGAGGCGCGCCTTGTGGCCGTTGATCTCGACGCTGATCGCGTCCGAGATCTCCGTGAAGGTCTTCGCCCCGCCCGCCTCCCGGTGCCGCCTGAAGATGAGGTTCGCCTCGTCCGCTGCCCGCCGCTCGAGGATCGCGAGCACGTCGCGCACGTACTCGTCCTTGTGCGCGAGGAGCTCGTTCTCGTCGAGGAGGAGGTTCCCGATGATCTCGTACGAGGAGGTGATGACCCCGCACTTGTTGGCCGAGGCGTCGCGCAGGATGACGACGCCCCGCTGCTGGAGGAGCCTGCGCGCCTCGGGGGTGATGAACGAGTTCGCGCCCTCCACGATCACCTTCGCGCTGGGCGACCCGTCCGCCGCGAAGAACCGGTGCCAGTTCTGGGCGTCCACGGTCTCGGGCCGCCCGCCCGCCGGGATAAACAGGTCGGCCGGCACCGTGAAGAGGAGCTCGCCGTACTCCTTGTAGAACTCGTCCACCGTCACCCAGTCCTCGCGCAGCCCGGCGGCGGTCCGCTCGACGCGGCGGAAGAGCTCGCGCAGGCCTTCGATCTTCCGGACGCTGCGGTACAGGACGAACCCGCCCGGCGACAGCTTCGCCGCGTCGAACGCGTCCGCGTCGGCCTTGAGCACGATGCGGGAGAGGGCCTCGTGGTCGAGCCCGCCGGGGTCGACGAGGACGGCGGTCCCGTCCACGACGAGCCGTATCTCGGCGCCGGGGCAGCGCTCGAGGAGCAGCCGCAGCGCGTTGCCGGCCACGTCGCCGTTCGGACCGCCGGTGAGCTTCACGCTGAACCGGTCCTTGCGGAGGTCGATCCCACGCTCGCGCATCGCGATCTCTGCGAAGGTCACGACGCCGGTCGAGGTGACGCCGTACTCCTTGTGGTTGATGCCCACCACCTTGCTCGACATGATGCCGGCGCCGAGGACGTACCCGCGGCGCACCGACAGCGCCGCGATGGTCTCGATCATCGCGTCGTGCATGTTCTCGTCGGGCCCGAGCTCGATCGGCTCGTCCTCGCCGTAGTAGTCCACGACGCGCGGGTCCTTCGCCTTGCCGCCCTCGGTCACGAAGAGGTCGAGGAAGGCGTTCGCGAACCCGTGCTGCACCTTGTGCAGCCGCTGGTTCACCTTCTCCTTCGACTTCACGTCCGGCGCGCGCAGCACGACCACCAGCTTCGAGCCGCCCTCGTAGATGTCCTTGTTCTTGAGGTGCTGCGTGTGGGCCAGGACGTACGTCTCGCGGAAGACGGTGTTCGCGACGGTCACGTAGTCGTCGCGGCTGTGGGTGAGGATCGTCCGCCAGCCGCCGCGCGCGATGTCCGAGAAGCCGATGTGGTAGCCGAGGCCGCTGCGCCCGAAGAAGAAGGTGACCCGGAACGGCCGCTCCGGCGGCAGGTCGGCGGTGAACTCCGCTCCGAGGTCGTCCAGGTAGGCCGGGTCGAGGCGGAAGGCGAGGGCGTGCTTCTCCGGGACGAAGAAGTTCGTCTTGAGCGTGCGCCGGATGAAGGTGAGCGTGGTCTGGAAGATGGAGCGCCGGAACTCATCCAGCATCCGGTGGCCGGTGTTGTACGAGGCCACCTCCTGCGCGACGGTGGCCTCCTCGGCCCGGTAGCGCGCCTCGCGATCGGGCTCCTCGGGGTCGAACCTTGCCTCGAAGAGCCGCACCAGCCGCAGCGCGACGTCGTGCTGCGAGTGGAACGCCCGGATGACGTCCTCGAGCGTGTAGCGGTGGGGCTGGTTGTGGGCACAGTTCGTGTGGCAGAAGCCGATGAAGGCGTTGACGAGCGAGGCCTCCTCGCCCGTCATGAGGCCGGGGACGACGAAGTCGCGGTAGGCGGGCGACTCGGTGGCGAGGATCTGGGTGTTGAAGAGCTGTCCCCGGAGGCGCCGGAAGAGCTCCGAGTCCTTCGCGAGTGACTCCCCGGCGCGATGCGCCACCTGGAAGCTCCCCAGGAACCAGGGGTGCTCGCCCGAGCTGATGGTGAGCGCCAGGGAGCGGCGCACGCCCACGTCGAGCGCGTTGAAGACCTCCGCCACCTGGGTGAGGTAATCGCGCTGCGGCGGGTTGCCGACGGCGAAGAGGACGTTCGTCTCGCCGGCCTCGTCGGGCTCCTCCGCGTGGAGGAAGATGCCGGCGTGCGCCTGGCCCTGCTGGAACAGCCAGAGGAGCTGCGCGACGCGCCCGGGCGGGGCGAGGCGGACGTACCGCTCGTTGTTGAGCCACAGGATCCGCAGGAGCTCGTCGAGCTCCCGCCGGTCGAGGTCGGGGTAGCGCTCCTCGACCGCGGCGTGGATGTCGCGCCGGAGCTCCTCGGGGATAGCGGCCGGGCCCGCCTTCGCGATCTCGGCGTCGGTCTTCCGGTCGAACTCGTAACGCTGGATCTCGAGGAGGCGGTCGGTGCCGCGCACCGTCCCGCACGAGTGGAACATCTCCGCGCAGGAGATGTCGCGATCCCGGATCTGCTGGAGCGTCTCGAAGATCGACCCCGGCACGTCGAAGCGCGCCACGACCAGCTCCGCGTCGCGGTCGGCGACGACGAGCTGCCGGTCGTGCCGCAGCCGCCCGAGCCCGGTGGCGAGGCCGGCGATCGCCTCGTCGTCCTCCCGCATCGTGCCGGAGAAGATCGCCGCCACGTTCTCGTGCAGCCAGCGGAGGTTCGCCCCCGCCTCGTCCATGAGGGCTCGCAGCCCCACCGGGCCTTCGAGCGGGTGGTTCGTGGAACTCATGGCTCACCTCGCTCTGGCGCTACGAGATACCGCCGATGCAGAGGTACTTCACGACCAGGTAGTCCTCGATCCCGTACTTCGAGCCCTCGCGGCCGATGCCCGACTCCTTCACGCCGCCGAAGGGCGCCACCTCGGTCGAGATGAGCCCGGTGTTGAGGCCGACCATGCCGTACTCGAGCGCCTCCGAGACGCGCCAGGCCCGGGCGAGATCGCGCGTGTAGAGGTAGGAGGCGAGCCCGAACTCGGTGTCGTTGGCGAGGCGGATCGCCTCCTGCTCGGTGTGGAAGCGGAAGAGCGGGGCGACCGGGCCGAACGTCTCCTCGCGCGCCATCGCCATCGCGGGCGTCGCGTCGGCGACGACCGTCGGCTGGAAGAAGGTGCCGCCGAGGGCGTGGCGCTTCCCGCCGCTGATGATCCTGCCGCCCTTCGCGATCGCGTCGGCGAG
The DNA here is from genome assembly GCA_036395165.1 of Anaeromyxobacteraceae bacterium. Classification (GTDB taxonomy): domain Bacteria; phylum Myxococcota; class Myxococcia; order Myxococcales; family Anaeromyxobacteraceae; genus Anaeromyxobacter_A. The sequence continues at coordinate 15,621 of DASWDS010000093.1, forward strand.
GTGCTCCTCCACCTTCTCCACCGCGTTCATGTCGATGAGCGGCCCCTGCTGCGTGTCGGCCCTGAGGCCGTCGCCCACCTTGAGCCGGCCGACCGCCTCGGCGAGCTTCGCCGCGAACGTGGCGTAGATGCCGTCCTGGACCAGGAAGCGGTTCGTGCAAACGCAGGTCTGGCCGCTGTTGCGGTACTTGGAGGCGATCGCGCCCGCCACCGCGGCGTCCGCGTCCGCGTCGTCGAAGACGATGAACGGCGCGTTCCCACCGAGCTCGAGCGAGACCTTCTTCACCGTCGAGGCGCACTGCTGCATGAGCTGCTTGCCGACCTCGGTCGAGCCGGTGAACGTGACCTTCCGCACGAGCGGGTTCGTGGTCAGCTCGAGCCCGATCGGTCCGGACGCGCCGGTGACCACGTTGAAGACGCCCGCGGGGAGGCCCGCCCGCTCGCCGAGCTCCGCGAGCGCGAGCGCCGAGAAGGGCGTGGCCGAGGCGGGCTTCAGCACGACGGTGCAGCCGGCAGCGAGGGCGGGCCCCGCCTTGCGCGTGATCATCGCCGAGGGGAAGTTCCAGGGCGTGATGGCGGCGACGACGCCGATCGGCTCCTTCAGGACGACGATGCGCTTGTCGGGGGCGTGCTGCGGGATCGTGTCGCCGTAGACGCGCTTGCCCTCCTCGGCGAACCACTCGATGAAGGAAGCGGAGTAGGCGATCTCCCCGCGGGACTCGACGAGCGGCTTGCCCTGCTCCGCGGTCATGAGAACCGCGAGGTCCTCCTGGTTCGCCATGACGAGCTCGAACCACCTCCGGAGGACGGCCGAGCGCTCCTTGGCGGTCTTGGAGCGCCAGGCCGGCCAGGCCGCGCTGGCCGCCTCGACCGCGCGGCGCGTCTCGGCGGTGCCCATGCGCGGCACGGTCCCGAGCAGCTCTCCCGTGGCGGGGTTCCGGACGGCGATCGTCTTCCCGTCGTCGGCGTCGGTCCACGCGCCGTTGATGTAGGACTTCTGGTGAAGCAGGTACTCGTCCCTGAGCGGGATCGTCGCGAGGGGAAGCGTCGTGGCCATGTCGTCACCTCATCGCGCCCTCTCGGGCGCGGCTCCGTCGTTCTGCTGCGGTCAGAACCCGAGGTACGCCTCGCGCACCTTCGGGTCCGCCTCCAGCTCCTTGCCGGTCCCTTGCTGGACGATCCGGCCGTTCTCGAGCACGTAGCAGTAGTCCGCCACCTTCATCGTCTGCTTCACGTTCTGCTCGACGAGGAAGATGGTGAGGCCCTGCTCGTGCAGCGACTTGATGATGTGGAAGATCTCCTCGACGAGCAGGGGAGAGAGGCCGAGGCTCGGCTCGTCGAACATGATGAGCTCGGGGTCCTGCATGAGCGCGCGGCCGATGGCCAGCATCTGCTGCTCGCCGCCCGACATCGTCTCGGCGAGCTGGGTGCGGCGCTCCTTCAGGCGCGGGAAGAGCTCGAAGACGCGCGCGAGGTTGCGGGCGCGCTTCGGCCTCGCGCGCGCGAGGTACGAGCCGGCGCGCAGGTTGTCCTCGACGGTCATCTTGGGGAAGAGCTGGCGCCCCTCTGGCACGAGCGTGATCCCCAGGTTCACCACCTGGTGCACGGGCTTGCCGCTGATGACGGCGCCCTGGTACGCGATCGACCCGGCGCTGGCGCGGACGAGCCCGCAGATCGTCTTGAGCGCCGTCGTCTTGCCCGCGCCGTTCGCGCCGATGAGGGCGACGAGCTGGCCCTTCTTCACCGAGAACGAGACGTCCCACAGGACCTGGGTGAGGCCGTATCCGGCCGAGACGTTCGCCACCTCCATGCCGCTCATGATTGCGACTCCCCGAGGTAGGCCTCGATGACGGCGGGGTTCCGGGCGACCTCCGCGGGCCCCCCCTCGGCGATCTTCTCCCCGAAGTTGAGCACCACCAGCCGATCGCTGATGCGCATGATGACCCGCATGATGTGCTCGACGATGAGGATGGTGATCCCCTGGTCGCGGAGCTTCAGGATGAGCTCGATCGTGCGATCGACCTCGGTCGGGTTCAGGCCCGCGACCACCTCGTCGAGGAGCAGGAAGGTCGGGTCGAGGGCGAGCGCCTTTCCGATCTCGAGGCGCTTGCGGCCGGCGAGCGTGAGGCTCGCGGCCGGGACGTCGGCGCGGTCGGCGAGCCCGGTGAGCTCGAGCACCCGCCACGCGTGCTCCTCGGCCTGCGCGCGCCGCGGGTGCCGCAGGAACGCCGCGATCACGATGTTCTCCAGGACGGAGAGGCCCGCGAACGGCTTCACCACCTGGAAGGTCCGGCCGATGCCGCGGGCGGCGAGGGCGTACGGCGGCTTTCCCGAGACGTCCTTGCCCTGGAAGAGGACCTTGCCCTTCGTCGGCGCGTAGTAGCCGCTCACCACGTTGAAGAGCGTCGTCTTCCCCGCACCGTTCGGGCCGATGAGGCCGACGATCTCGCCGGGCTTCATCGAGAACGACACGTCGCACACGGCCATGAGGCCGCCGAACGCCTTGCTCACTCCCTCGACGCTCAGGATGGGCTCGGTCATGGCGCTCACATCGCTCCTTTGCCCGCGGTCGTGGACGCCGGCTCCGAGGGAGGCTGCGCCGCCGGGAGCGGGACCGGGGCCGCCGCGCTCGCGCCGCCGCTGGGCCGCTTGCTGGCGCGCCGGCGAAGGAGCGTGCCGAGCACGCCGTTCGGGAGGAACACGACGCTGGCCGCGATGACGGCCCCGAGGATGATGAGGTAGAGCACCTCGTACTGGGCGAGGTAGGCCCAGAAGACCGTCTTGAAGGCGAACATGAGGACGGCGCCGACGACGGGCCCGATGAGCGTGCCCATCCCGCCGAAGACGACCATGACGAGCGCCTGGTCGGACACGAGATCGCCGAGGGTGGAGTCGGGGTCGATGAAGGTGACCCAGTAGGCGAAGACGCCGCCGATGATCGCGGTGGGCACGGCGGAGAGGACGAAGGCCTGAACCTTGAGCTTCGTGGGGTTGAGCCCGAGCGCCTTCGCGCCCTGCTCGTCCTCGCGGATGGCCTTGAGCTTCAGCCCGAAGGGCGCGCGCTCGAGCAGGAACCAGAGGACGAAGAAGGTGGCGCCGACGACGCCGAGCAGCACGTAGTAGAAGAACTGCGGCTGGAGGAAGGCGGTGAGCCGCATGCCGTCGGGCCCGCCCGTGAGCGTCATCATGAGGGCGAGCTGCTGGATGGCGCGGGCGAGCGCCCAGGTGGCGATGGCGAAGTAGGCGCCGCGCAGGCGCAGCGTGGGGAGGCCCGCGATCACGGCGCCCACGGCCGCCATGACGCCGCCCGCGGCGACGGCGAGCGGGAAGGGCCAGCTCGCCCGCATCATGAGGATCGCCGTGGTGTACGCGCCGATGCCGAAGAAGGCGCTGTGGCCGAAGTTGAGGTACCCGGTGTAGCCGGCCAGGACGTCGAAGGCGATGGCGAGGCCGATCCACATGATGGCCTCGGTCAGCACCCGCAGGAGGAAGGTGTCGTGGACGACGAGCGGGATGGCGAGGCAGCCCGCGAAGACCAGGATCGAGCCGAGGAGGCGGCGGTCCCTCATGGCTAGACCCCCTTCCGGAAGAGGCCGGTGGGGGAGACGAGCAGGATGAGGTAGAGGACGGCGAAGACGGCGAGCAGCGTGTAGCCCGGGTCCAGGTAGACGAGGAAGATGGACTGGATGATGCCGAGGAGGAACGCCGCCGCCGGGACGCCCGCCAGGTAGCCCATCCCGGCGAGCACCACGACGAAGAAGGCGAAGATGGTGTACTCGGGGCCCATCTTCGCGGAGACGGAGAGGATGGTCCCGATGAGCACGCCCGTCATCGCGCTGATGCCGACGTAGAGCGCGTAGACGTAGGCGCTCGTGCGCCGGTTGTTCACGCCCATGAGGCCGGCGGCCTCCTTGTGCTGCGCGAGCGCCCGCACGCCGAGGCCGAAGTCGCTGTACTTGAGGAGCCACTGCAGGGCGCCGGTGATCACCACGGCGTAGACGAGCCCCGCGAGGCGCACCGACGAGATGGTGAGGAAGAAGCCGCCCTTCTCGAAGAAGAACGAGCCGGTCGAGAAGCGCGAGGGCGTCGAGTGGCTGTAGAAGCCGAAGAAGGTCTGGGCGAGCCCGCGGAACATGAGCCCGAGCCCGAAGGTGAACACGAGCCCCATGAGCAGCGGGTTCCCCCGGTGGCCCGAGAGCACGCGCTGGATGAGCGGCTGGATGAGATACCCCAGCCCCGCGAAGACGACGAAGACGACGGGCAGGAGGAGGAAGGGGTCGAGGCTCGTCCACCGGTTCAGGTGGAACCCGACGAACGCGCCCAGCATGATCCATTCACCGACGGCGAAGTCGATGACGTGCATCACGCCGTAGACGAGCGAGAAGGCGACGGCGATGATGATGTAGATCGCCCCCAGCATGATGCCGTCCACGAGGGCCTGCGGCAGAAGCTCCATGGATCTCCTCCTCCGGCTCGGACGGAAGGGCGTGGGACCGAGAGGGGATGCGCCGCGACGGCGCACCCCCTCTGTCCCGCGGGCTCGCTACCGCTTGGTCCAGGGCGTCATCGGGTACTGGGCCGGCGCCTCGGCGTCCTTCTTCGGCCCGACCGCGACCACCTTGCCGTTCTGGATCTGGATGGTGAGCGGAGAGAGGCCGACGTTGGCGTGATAGAACTCGCCCTCGGTCGCGAACTTCACCTTGCCGTAGAAGGTGTCGACGTCCACCGCCTCGAGCGCCTTGACGAGCGCCGCGCGCTTCGCGTCGGAGAGCGGCGGCGTCGCGTTGATCTGCTGCAGCGCGACCTGGAAGGCGATCCCGGCGGCCGACGAGCCCGCCTGCGTGTAGTCGGCCGCGACACCGAACGCCTTCTGTGCCGCCGCGGCGTAGGTCGGTGCGTCCTTCCACAGGATCTTGCTCTGCGTCTTCGTCGTGTCGGTCCAGACCGCGCCGCCGAACACCTGGTTCGCGTCGGTCTTGAGGGCATCCACGAAGGCCGGCTCGGTCACGCCGTAGTGCATGAGGAGGGCGGCGGGCGTGAAGTCGATCTGGTGCATCCCCTTCACGAGCTTGATGAGCTCCTCGTCGTGGCCGCCGAACGCGACGACGTCCGGCTTCATCCCCTTCACCGCCGACATGAGCGGCGTCAGGTCCTGCCCCGCCGGGACGATGTTGAACTTGAGGACCTTGATGTTCGCCTTCTTCGCGGCCGCCTCGAACGCCTCGGCGGTGGCCTTGGAGAAGGTGTCGTTCGACCCGAAGACGACGGCCGTCTTCGGCGCCGGCGAGAGGCTCGCCAGCGTCTGGATGGCGGCGGCGCCGGTGAAGTTGACGGGCGGGATGGTGCCGAACGTGTAGAGGAACTTCTGCCTCCAGATCATCGGCGACTCGGCGGAGCCGGTGATCATGGGCACCTTGTACTTCTCGACGACCGGCGCGACGGCGATCGTCACGCCCGATGAGTACGGGCCGAGGAGGAAGTCGACGTGCTCCTGCGTGACGAGGCGCTCCGCGGCCGCCGCGCCCTGCGACGGGTTCGACTGGGCGTCCGCGTAGAAGAGCTTCACGCCGTACTTCTTGCCGCCGATGGCGATGCCGCCGGCGTCGTTCACGGCCTGCGCCCAGAGGTCGTAGCCGCGCTTCGTGACGTTGCCGCCCGTGGCGAGGTCGCCCGACAGCTCGGTGACGACGCCGACCTTGAAGAAGTCACGAGCGTCCTGTGCGCCGGCGGGCGCGGCCGTCGTGAGTGCCGCGAGAACCGCGAGAATTGCTCGTCGCATGCGTTTCCTCCTTGGGGAGAGCCTACCGAGAGCTTCCGATTCGACGGCTGGAGTGGTGCGGAAGAGCGTAGCGAGAGGTGTGCCACGGGGGCGCACCCGCCCGCTCGACGGTACCTGGCAGTGAACGGCGCGCGGAATCGCGAGGAGGAACGCAGGGTGACGCGCGCGCCCGCAGGCCCGCACCTCGGGCGGGCGCCCCTGCGAGCGGCAAGGAGGGCGAGGGGACGTATGCGGAACCGCATAACGCCGCCGGGCCGACGGGCCGCGTCAGGCGATGCCGTACTTCTTCATCTTCCGTGCGACGGTGGACTGGTCGATGCCGAGCGCCTGCGCCATCCGCGTCTGGTTGCCGTGGCGCTGGCGCGCCTCGAGGAGCATCGCGCGCTCGGTGCTCTCGACGGCCTGACCGAGGGTGAACTCCTCGGGCCAGCTCCCCGGCGCCGTCGCGCTCTTCCCCGACCGCCCCACGATGTCGCGCGGGAGATCGGGGAGGTCGATGAGCTCCGCCTCCGACATGACGACGAGCCGCTCGCACAGGTTCATGAGCTCGCGGACGTTGCCGGGCCACGGGTAGGCGAGGAGCGCCTCCGAGGCGGCGCGGGAGAAGCGGCGTCGCACGCCGAGCCGCTCGCCGAACAGGTCGACGTAGTGCCGCAGCATGGGGAGGATGCACTCGGTGCGCTCGCGCAGCGGCGGCACGTGGAGCGGGATGACGGAGAGGCGGTAGAAGAGGTCGAGCCGGAAGGCGCCGTGATCCACCATCGCCTGGAGGTCCCGGTGGGTCGCGGCGAGGATGCGGACGTCGAGCTTGCGGCTGTGCGTGCCGCCGACGCGCATGACGCGTCCGTCCTCGAGGAACCTGAGCAGCTTCACCTGGGACGACAGCGGCAGCTCCGCGATCTCGTCGAGGAAGAGGATCCCTCCGTCGGCGAGCTCGAAGTAGCCTGGCTTGCCCTTGGCCTGAGCGCCCGTGAAGGCGCCCTTCTCGTACCCGAAGAGCTCGGCCTCGACGAGCGACTCCGGGATCGCGCCGCAGTTGATCTTGACGAGCGGCTTCTCGGCGCGGCTCGAGTACTTGTGGACGAGGTCGGCGATGAGGCCCTTGCCCACCCCCGACTCGCCCACCACGAGCACCGTCGAGTCCACCGTGCTCACCTTGATGGCCTGCCGCAGCGCCTTCTGCATGCACGGGCTCTTCGCGATGACCCGCCGCGACTCCACCTCCTCGAGCTGCATCTCGAGCATCTGGTGGCGGAAGCGGTCCTGGATCGCCTCCTGCTGCTCGAGCTCCTGGTGGAGGGCGTCGATCTCCGTGATGTCGCGCTCGTAGACGACGACGCGGATGAGCTCCCCGCGCTCGTCGAAGACAGGCGTGCCGGTGAGGACGAGCTTCCGCCCCTGTCTCAGCTGGAGCATGTTCACGGGAGCGCGGGTCTTGATGACCTCGAGCGTGGCGGACCGGTCGAAGAACCCGTCGGCCACGAGCTGCTGCATGTTGCGCCCGACCACCTCGGCCGCCTTGATGGAGTTGAGCCGCTCCGAGGCGGGGTTGATGCGCAGCACGTTCGCGTCGCGGTCGCAGATCCAGAGCCCGTCCGAGAGCGAGTTGATGATGGCGTCCTGCTCGTGCGTCAGCTCCTGGTACCCGCGCATCTGCCGCGAGATGGACTCGGAGTCGGTGATGTCGACGAAGACGCAGAGGCTTCCGACGAGCCCGTCGCCGCCGCGGAGGGCGCTCACCTTCGTGAGGTAGCTCGCCTGCGCGCGGCGCAGGAACTGGATCGGGCAGGCGCCCTCCTGTGCCCGGGAGCGCTCCACCTCGGCCATGATCTCGGGGACCGAGTCTCGGAGCGGCGCTCCGGCCCGGATGCCCAGGCCCTCTCGCGCGGCCCGGTTGGCGTAGAGGACCACGCCCTCCACGCTCACCGCGGCGACGCCGTCGGTGGTCGTGTCGAGCAGGATGTCCACGAACGCTTCCCGGTCGAGCCCGTGCGCCTTCAGCAGATCGCCCCGGGCCTCGCCATGCATGGCTTCGGAGGTCATGGGACGCCATTATGCAGAATCGCATTGATTAGGCAAACGTGCATGGCGGGGATCGCGCGCTGGAGCTTCCTCGGCGCTCCCTGCAGGACCCCCGCGCGGCCGGTCGCCCGCGGATCCGAGGCGCAGCACGCGAATCCGCGACGGGCCGCGCGTCGGCCGGGCGTCGCGGCCGCGCTGATCTCGCTTGGTACGATCGCTGCTACCTGGCGAGCGCGACACCCGTCGAAGGAGGAGACGCGCTCATGTCGAGACAGGCCGAGTATCAGGCTCTCCGGGACCGCCACGTGCCGAAGGGCCCGTCGCACGCGACCCCCGCCTTCATCAAGGAGGCGCACGGCGCCGTGATGATCGACGTCGACGGCCGGGAGCTCATCGACTTCGCGGGCGGGATCGGGGTCGTGAACGTCGGGCACTCGCACCCCAAGGTCGTCGCGGCCATCCAGGACCAGGCGGCGAAGTACATCCACACCTGCTTCCACGTGGCGATGTACGAGCCGTACGTGGACCTCGCGGCGAAGCTGAACGAGCTCACGCCCGGCGACCACCACAAGAAGACCATGTTCGCGAGCACCGGCGCGGAGGCGGTCGAGAACGCCGTCAAGATCGCGCGCTACGCCACGGGCCGGCCGGCGGTGATCGCGCTCGACAACGCGTTCCACGGCCGCACGCTCTTGACGATGACGCTCACCAGCAAGGTGAAGCCGTACAAGCTCGGCTTCGGGCCCTTCGCGCCCGAGGTCTACCGGATGCCGAACGCGTACTGCTACCGGTGCCCTTTCGGCCTCAAGTACCCCTCCTGCGAGGTGGCCTGCGCCGACTACCTGGAGGAGTTCTTCATCGGGAACGTCGCGGCCGAGCAGACCGCCGCCGTCATCGCGGAGCCGATCCAGGGCGAGGGCGGGTTCGTGACGCCGCCTCCCGAGTACTTCGCGAAGCTCCAGGCCATCTGCCGGAAGCACGGCATCGTCCTCGTCATCGACGAGGTGCAGACGGCCATGGGCCGCACCGGGAAGCTCTATGCCATCGAGCACTGGGGGATCACGCCCGACATCATCACGACCGCGAAGAGCCTCGCGGGCGGCCTGCCGCTCTCCGCGGTGACCGGCCGCGCCGAGCTGATGGACAAGCCGCACGTCGGCGGCCTGGGCGGCACGTTCGGCGGGAACCCCGTCGCCTGCCGCGCGGCGCTGGCGGTGCTCGAGGTGCTGATCGGCGACGGGCTGCTGGCCCGGGCCGAGGCGCTCGGCCAGAAGATCCGCGCCCGCTTCGACGCGCTTCAGAAGCGCTTCGAGATCATCGGCGACGTGCGCGGCAAGGGGCCGATGCTCGCCATCGAGCTCGTGCGCGACCGGGAGAAGAAGACGCCCGCCGGGGACGAGACGAAGAAGCTCGTGAAGCTGTGCTACGAGAAGGGGCTCGTCCTCATCGCGTGCGGCAACTACGGGAACGTGATCCGGACGCTCATGCCGCTCGTCATCACGGACGAGCAGCTCGATCGCGGCTTCGCGATCCTCGAGGCCGCGCTGCAGGAGATCTCGCCGGCGCGGTGAGGCATGCGCCCATGGCCGGGAGGAGCGATCCGATGAAGACGAAGGTCCGCGACTGGATGACGCTGAACCCGATCACGATCGACGCGGGCGCGAGCATCGTGCAGGCGCTCCACCTCCTCAAGGAGAGGGACGTCCGCCGGCTGCCGGTGATGAGGGACGGGAAGCTGGTCGGCCTCGTCACGGAGCGGATGCTGCTGACCTTCTCGCCGGGCAAGTCGACCTCGCTCGACACGTGGGAGCTGCACTACCTGCTCGCGAAGACGCCGGTCACGGCGGCGATGAACCCGAAGCCGCACACCGTTCGGCCGGACACCGACCTCGCCGACTGCGCCCAGATCATCCACGACCGCAAGCTGAACGGCGTCACGGTGGTGGACGGGAAGGGTGACCTCGTCGGGATCCTCACCACCACGAACGCGCTCGAGGCGCTCGTCTGGTTCTCGCGCCAGGCGAGGGACGCCGCGAAGTAGGGATGCCCATGCCGCGCCTCTCGCCGACCTCCCGGACCACGCTGCACCGCCACGCCGGCCGCGGCTCCTACGACCGCGCGCTCATCGACGCGATCCTCGACGAGGGGCTCGTCTGCCACGTCGGGTTCGTCGACGGCGGGCAGCCCTTCGTGCTGCCCACGACCTACGCGAGGGTGGGCGACCGCGTCTACCTCCACGGCTCCGTCGAGAGCCGCATGCTGAACGCGCTCCGGGGCGGCGCCGCGGCCTGCCTCGCCGTGACGCTCGTCGACGGCGTCGTCCTCGCCCGCTCGGCGTTCCGCCACTCGCTCAACTACCGCTCGGTGGTGATCCTGGGCAGGGCCGAGGAGGTCCAGGAGCGCGAGGCGAAGCGCGCCGCCGCCGTGGCGATCGTGGAGCACGTCGTGCCGAACCGCGCCGCCGCCGTTCGCGGACCGAGCGACACGGAGCTGGACGCGACGAGAGTGCTCTGGCTCCCCATCGTCGAGGCCTCGGCGAAGGTGCGGCGCGGGCCGCCCGTCGATCTCGAGCAGGACCTCCGGCTTGCCTGCTGGGCCGGTGAGATCCCGCTGCGCGTCGTGGCGGGGCCGCCCGTCCCCGACGCGCACGTCGCTCCGGGGACGGAGGTCCCCGCCGACGTGGCGAGCTACCGTCGAGGGCGGCGGTAGCCGTCGAGCGTCGCGCTCCCGGCATGGCCGAGGAAGGGCGTGGGTCGCCCTCGCCCCGGGACAGCGCGGCGCCGGCGCGAGGGACACCGATCCGCCGTCACGTCGCGGGGCTCCGGCGGGCGGAAGCGCTGACGTCCCGCGCGTGGTGGACGACGCGTGAACGCGCGGAGATCACATTGCGCGAGATGTGCGCCTGTCGCGCACAGCGGCGCCAGCAATCGCCAGATTGCTGATCGTTGATTTAGTTCGTATTGCGCTGCGGATCGCGCTACATCGAGAGGTGCTCGCGCGCGTCGACACCACGGCGATGAAGCACCGCAGGCACACGCACGCGAGCACCTGGGGAAGGCTCATATGACGACGCGCGACGCTTCGACGGCTGCCCTGCTTTCGTCCTTCACCTTCGTCCTGTGCCTCGGCCTCGGCTGCGCGACGTCGTCCTCGCGGCCGGCCAGCATGCGCTTCGATCCGTACAAGCGCGACCAGGTGTTCGATCGCGCCGTGAAGAAGCTGTCGCGCGAGGCCTACCCCGTCGCGGAGCGCGATCGCGGGGCGGGGAAGATCGCGACGGCGCCCACGACGACGAGGACGCAGGAGTCCTGCGGCCTCGGGGTGTGCGAGATGAAGAAGATCGCCATCGTGACGCTCTCCCCGAGCGGCGAGGCGGTCCTCGAGATCAAGGCCTGGTTCCGCCCCTCCGTGCGGACCACCCCGGAAGACGACATGTGGAAGCCGGCGTGGACCTCGTCCCAGAAGGCGCTCGTCGAGAGCGAGGCGCAGGCGCTGCTCGGCGCCATGGCGCCCGACGCGCCCGAGATGAGCGCGCTGAAGTAGCGCTCCACCCGCGGAGCGGGAGTGGGGCCGCCGCCCTCCCGGCGGAGAGGCGGCGGCGCGCGGCGAGCCGGACGATGTCCATGGACTCGCGCGAGACGTGCGGCGGGAGCTCGCTGCATGCTGAGGCGTGACCAGGAGTCCGACGCGGCCTCGTCGAGGACGTAGTCGTACGGCACCAGCCGTACCCGGCGTTGCCCCAGCTCGCCCCCACGAGCTCCGGACGACGACGAGATCGACGTCCGTGGCGAAGCGCTCGACGAGCCTCTTCGGCGCTCCCTCCCTCCACGTCTCGTGCGTGTGTGGCGCGCCCGAAACGATGCCGGAACGATACGGCGACGCCGCGGGTGTCTGATGGTGACGCGCCCATTGGAGGCCGGTGAGACACGCCCTGTTGATTCATCCGCTACGGGACCGCCATGACGCCGTAACGGTCGCCCTCTACGGTGTCGTCACACGATTCACGACCGTCCACGTTCGCGCGTGAGCGCGCGGCGCGAACGCTGCTTGCCGCCAACGAGGTCAAGGAAGGGGCTACATGAAAGGCTTCACGAGGACCATCGCCAGATTCATCGGAGCATTGATCGTGTGCTGTGCCTGCACCACGGCGGCATTCGCCGGTGTGTTGAAGAAGCCGTACCTCATCTACGAGGGGGTGAATACGACGATGACGGCGCTGTGGCAGGACAGCACGTCCGAGAGCACCAACACGCTGAGCTGGGGCACCGACACGAGCTACAGCCTCGGCAGCGTGACGGTCCCCGAGTACGGCCCCAGCAGCCAGCACAGGTATCAGATCACCGGGCTCCAGCCGGGCACGAAGTATTACTACAGGGTCGCCGACGCCACGAACGGCGTCTACGGCGCGGGTTCGTTCCTCACCGCTCCAGAGGTCAACGCCAGCTCGGTGAAGTTCCTCGCGTTCGGCGACACGAGGTCCGCACCGATCGCCATGGAAGGCGTCATCCAGGAGATGCGGAAGGTGTACGCGGCCGACCATGCTTACCAGGGCATCAACATCCAGGCGGGGGACTGGGTGTCGAGCGACGCCGAGTCTTCCTGGACGGCGCAGTGGTTCAACGCCAATTCCCAGACAGCCCTGCTCCTGGCCGAACAGCCCATCAACGGCGTCAAGGGCAATCACGAGAATAGCGCGGGCTACAGCAAGTACTTCCCGAAGTACTATCCGTTCCCGTACGTCAATCCCGGACAGAAGCCCGGCGATCCCGCGTCTCTCAACAACCTGTACTGGTCGTTCGACTACGGTCCCGTCCACTTCACGGTCGTGGATCAGTACTCGCCCTATGATCCGGGATCCGCTCAATACGCCTGGGTCGTCAACGATCTCGCCACGACCACCCAACCCTGGAAGATCCTCGTGTACCACGAGCCGGCCTGGACCGCAGGGACGCACACCAACAACGTCACCACGCAGCAGGTCTTCGATCCGCTCATCCAGAAGTACGCCGTCGACCTCGTCTACTCGGGCCACAACCACAATTACGCGCGGTGCCAGGTCAAGGACGCCGTCGAGGCCGCCGGCGACAGCATCGTCCCGCGGGTCCCGTACATCACGAACGGCGGCGGCGGCGCTGGCCTGTACAACGTCGACACCGGCAACACCGGACTCTATCGCCACGTCGTCAAGGCGCTCGGCGAATACGAGTACATGACCTTCGACATTCGCGGCGCGACTCTCACGATGAACGCATACGCCGTCACGAAGGCGGACGGAACGAGGCTCAGCGCGTCCACCATCAACCCGAGCACGACGAGCACGCTCATCGAGACGGTCACGCTCAACCACCCCGTGGCGAACGCGGGTGGAGATCGCATG
>DASWDS010000094.1:0-9245 GCA_036395165.1 Anaeromyxobacteraceae bacterium
GCGCGCTCCGGACGCGACGACGAGATCGGCCGCTTCGAGCGGCTGTTCGACCGCGCGCTCGACGCGGTGTGGCAAGCCGGGCTCGAGCTGCGGCGCTCGAGGCGCGATCCGCTCGCCAGGAAGGACGTCGTCCCGTAGAGGCGCGCGCCCACCCCGCGGGCGGGGAGGGCGCCGGATGAGCGGGTTCCCGGCCGACCGTCAGCGGGTGACGGTGCCGTGCCGCCGCCGCGAGCTCATCGCCCACCAGACGATGGCGAGCACGATGATCGCGGCGATGATCCAGAGCCAGCCCGCGCCGCTGCTCGCCCCGCCCGCGCTGCCAGCAGGTGCCCCGCTGGGCGGGTTGGAAGGCGCGGGGGCGGATCCGGGTTGCGTCGCTTGCGCAAGGGCGAGCGCCGGGAGCACCCACAGCGAGAGGGCCGCCGAGTACAGCGACGCCAAGAGAGCCTTCGACCGGTTCATGCGTGCACCTCCGTGCCGATCACGGTCGGCATCGACGGTCGCGCGCACAACCCGGGCTCCGGGGGAGCGGTCGAGACGAGGAGCTCACGCCTGCGCGCCCGGGGAGCGGACCCCTGGTGATGCGGCGCCCGCCAGGTTAGAAGGCGGCCGTGCTCGGCCCGCTCCAGGCGACGGTGCGCTCCTTCGCAGGTGGGCTCCCGCGCTCCTTCTGGTGGCTCTGGGCCGGGATGCTGGTGAACCGGCTGGGCGGCTTCGTCGTCCCCTACCTGGCCATCTACCTGACCGAGCGGCGCGGCGCGACGGTGGCGCAGGCGGGCGCCATCGCGTCGCTGTGGGGGCTCGGGTCGATCGCGTCCGGCCCCGTCGGCGGGCTGCTCGCGGATCGCCTGGGCCGCCGCGCCACCCTCGTCGGCGCGCTCGCCGTGGGCGGCTCCGGGATGATCGCGCTCGGCTTCGTCGAGCGCCTCGCGATCATCGCGCCGGCCGCGGCCCTGCTCGGCTTCGCGAGCGAGAGCTTCCGCCCCGCCATGCAGGCGGCGGTGGCCGACGTCGTCACCGAGCCCGCCGCGCGGCTGCGCGCGTACGGCCTCGTCTACTGGGCGGTGAACCTCGGGTTCGGCGTGGCGCTCGTGCTCGCCGGCGTGCTCGCCAGCGTCTCGTACACCCTGCTCTTCGTGCTCGACGGCGCGACGACGCTCGCCTTCGCCGCCATCGTCCTGTGGCGCGTCCCGGAGACGCGCCCGGAGGTCGAGCCCGGGGCACCCCCGTCCGCGCTGCGCGGCCTCGCCGTGTCGTTCGGGGACCGCGTCCTCATGGCGCTCCTCGGGCTGAACTTCCTCTTCGCGGCGCTCCTGTGGCAGTCGCACGCCGCGCTGCCCGTCGACATGCGCGCCCACGGCCTCTCTCCGGCGACCTACGGCGTGCTCATGGCGCTGAACGGGATCACCATCGTCCTCGTCCAGCCCTTCGCTTCCCGCCTGGTGGCGGGGCGCGACCCGGGGCGGGTGCTGGCGGCGGCGGGGCTCCTCATCGGCGCGGGATGGGGGCTCAACGCGGTCGCGCGGAGCTCGCTCGGCTACGGCGCCGCCATCCTGGTGTGGACGATGGGGGAGGTGGTGACGAGCCCGACCGCCGCGGCCGTCGTGGCGGAGCTCGCGCCGCCCGAGCTGCGCGGGCGCTACCAGGGCGCCTACGGCATGAGCTGGGCCCTGGCGGCCTTCGCCGGACCGGGCGTGGGCGCGTTCGTGCTCGGGCGCTTCGGGGCGACGGCGCTCTGGCTCGGCTGCTTCGGCGTCGGCGTGGCGCTCGCGCTCGGGCACCTCGCCGCGGGGCCCGCGCGACGGCGCAGGCTGGCCGAGCTCGGGGTGCGGCAGCGCCTCACCGGATGAAGCTCTCCTGGTACCCGGGGTCCTCGATCGCGAGCGCGGCCGCCGTCGCCGCGAGCGGCTGGTAGCAGTCGAGCATGACCGCGAGCTCGCTCGTCGCCTTCGCGCCGATGGAGCCCTCGTACGCCCCGGGGTGCGGGCCGTGCATGACGCCGGCGGGGTGGTGCGAGATGGAGCCCGCGCCGACGCCCCTGCGGCTCGTGAACTCGCCGCGGATGTAGAAGAGGATCTCGTCCACGTCCACGCTCGCGTGCGGGTACGGGCAGGGGATCGCCTCCGGGTGGAAGTCGACGACGCGCGGGACGAACGAGCAGATGAGCGCGCCGCGCGCGGCGAAGGTCCCGTGCCAGGTGGGCGGGATGTGGACGAGCCCGGCGCGCGGCTGGAAGCTCAGGATGGGGAAGGCGATGGGGTACACGGCCCCGTCCCAGCCGACCACGTCGAGCGGCGAGGTGTCGTACCGGAAGCCGTGGAACGCCCCGTTGCGCTTCACCACTTGGTCGCGCACGGGCTCGTCGAGCGGCCCCTTGAACTCGGGCAGGCGGAAGTCGCGCTCGCAGTAGGGCGCGTCCATGCGGAGCTGCCCCGCCTCGTTCCGCCACTGGCGAGGGATCCCGGCGCCGCCCAGGCACTCGATCGAGAGCCAGCGCTGCGGGCCTGCGTCGGGGATGAAGCGGTGCAGCAGGCCGCGCGGCACGATGACGTAGTCGTCCTTCGCAAAGCGGAGGTCGCCGAGCGGCGTGCGCAGGACGCCGCCGCCCTCGAACACGTAGAAGACATCGTCGGCGTCGCCGTTCGCGACGTAGACCGGATCGGCCTCCGTCGCCGCCACCATCCCGATCACCACGTCGGCGTTGAAGAGGAGCGGCACGCGCGCGTCCACCGGCGGCCCGTACGACGGCGCGAGGTCCTGCGTGCGGTAGTGGCGCTTCGCGATGGGACGGGGCGCGGCCGGGGACGGCACCTTCCAGCCGTGGCGGACCTCCGCCACGTGCTGCGCGTGCGGGCGGTTCACGTGGTACGCGATGGTGTAGGGCCCGTCGAAGCCCGCGCGCGTGAAGCACTCCTCGTGGCGCAGCCGCCCCTCCGCGTCGCGGAAGGCGATGTGGTGCTTCCTCGGCACCTCGCCCCGGATGGCGCGCTCGAGCACCTACGTCCTCCTCGTGCGCTGCTGCTCGCGCTCGATCGACTCGAAGAGCGCCCTGAAGTTGCCGGCGCCGAAGCCGAGGTCGCCCTTGCGCTGGATGATCTCGAAGAAGAAGGGCCCCGCCTGCGGATCCCGGTAGAGGTCCGCCGAGTCCTTGAGGAAGATCTGCAGGAGGTAGCTGCCGCGGGCGCCGCCGTCGACGAGGATCTCGAGGTCGCGCAGCGTCTCGACGTCCTCGTCGATCGCGCCGACGCCGATCTGCTTCAGGCGCTCGGGCAGCATCTCGTAGTAGGCGGCCGGGGTGGGCATGAACTCGACGCCGCGGGCGCGCATGGCGCGCACGGCCGAGACGATGTCCTCCACCGTCAGCGCCGCGTGCTGGATGCCGTCGCCGCGCTGCTCCTCGTGGAAGATGTTGATCTGCGAGCTCTTGAAGGCGGGGCGCCACGGCTCGTTGTTCGCGAACTTCACGCCGCTGTGCGGGTCGCGCATCACCACCGATCGCAGCCCGGACCCCTTCGCCTGCATCGCCTTGCGGCGCGCCTCGCTCGCGGCCTCCGCGGTGTGGAACTGCACCTCCCAGAACTCCTCGAGCCCGAGCACGTGCTCCATCCAGAGGAGGGCGGGCTTCATCGTCTCGAAGTTGGACGTGACGTGGTCGATGACCCCGAAGCCGAGCGCGTTCCTGCCGCCCTTCGGCTGGGCATGGAGCGCCATGCCGGGGTACGGCGCGCGGAAGCCGCGCCGCTCGACGAAGCGGAAGGTCGTGTCGCCGAAGGGGGTCGTGATGTTGAAGGTCTCGAGCACGCCGCCGTCCTCCTGGAAGCGCTCGACGTCGGTGATGGGCGTGCCGCCCCGCTCCTCGAGGAGCGCGAACGTGCGCTCGATGTCCTCCACCTCGAACACGAGCGTGCCGACGCCGTCGGGGTGCTTGCGGAGCCAGCGCCAGGCGCGGCCGCCCTCGCCCATCGGCGCGGAGCAGACGACGCGCACGCCGCCCGCCTCGAAGACCGCCGAGCGCTGGTGGCCCTCGCGCTCGAGGGTGGGCGACGAGACGGCGGTCTCCGCGAAGTCGAGCTTCTCCGTGTAGAAGCGGCGGCTGCGCTCGAGGTCGTGCACGTAATAGTGCAGCGCCTCGAGGCGGACGATGCCGAGCGGCTCGAGCTTGGCCATGCTCAGGTCCTCCTCTCCGGCGGCGGCGCGTCCGGCTGCGCGTCGGGCTCCGCGCGCTGGAAGGCGGGCAGCTCGCGGCACGCGGCCTCGATGCGCACGAGCGTCGGGTACGGCGCGAGGTCCACCGAGAAGCGGCGCGCGCTCGAGAGCTGCGGGACGAGGTAGAGATCGGCGAGCGTCACCTCGTCGCCGTGGCAGTGGCGGCCCGCGCCGTCCCGCACCGCGCGCTCGAGGCCCTCGAGGCCGAACGCGAGCCAGTGCCTCACCCACTCCTTCTCGAGCCCCTTCTCGTGGTCGCGCAGCCACTTGAGCGGCGCGGAGTTCTGGTAGGGCTGGATGCTGGAGTTGACGTGCTCGGCGAGCGCGCGCACGCGCGCCCGGCCGTAGGGGTCGCGCGGCAGGAGCGGCGGCACCGGGACGCGCTCCTCGAGCCACTCCAGGATGGCCATGGACTGCACGAGCTGGCGGGTCGTGCCCTCCTCGCTGACCTCGAGCGCGGGGACGGCGCCGAGCGGGCTCCGCGCCCGGTGCTCGGGGCGGAACTGCTCGCCCTCCAGCAGGTTCACGGCGCGGTACTCGAACGCGATTCCCTTCAGGTGCAGGCCGATGCGGACGCGCCACGACGACGAGCTCCGCCAGTACGAGTAGAGCGCGAGGCGGAGGGTGCTCATACGACCTCCTGCGAGAGGGTCCCGAAGACGTTGCGGCCCGCGGCGTCGCGCATCTCGATCTCCACGTGATCGCCACGCGCCATGTACGGCGTCGCCGGCTTCCCGCCCGGGCCCGCCGCGATGATCTCGAGCATCCGCCGCTCGGCCAGGCACGAGACGCCGCGCGCCGGGTCGGCGTTCGACACCGTGCCCGAGCCGAGGATCGTGCCCGCCGTGAAGGCGCGCGTCCGCGCGATGTGCTGCACGAGGTCGAAGAACGAGAAGTGCATCTCCGGGCCGGCGTCGCAGTCGCCGACGAGGGCGCCGCGGTAGGTCACGCGCAGGCGCAGGTGGACGCGCCCGTCGCGCCACGCCGGCCCGAGCTCGTCGGGCGTGGCCGCGAAGGGGGAGAAGGCGGTCGCGGGCTTCGACTGGAAGAACCCGAAGCTCTTCGCGAGCTCGTCGGGCACGAGGTTCCGGAACGTGACGTCGTTCGCGAGGAGGAGGAGCCGCACGTGGCGGCCCGCGTCGGGCGCGCGCGTGCCCTGCGGCACGTCGCCGAGCACGACGCAGACCTCGCCCTCGAAATCCAGGCCGAGGCGCTCGTCGAGGAGCGGGATGGGATCGCGCGGGCCGAGGAGGACGCCCGAGCCGCCCTGGTAGACGAGCGGGTCGGTCTCGAGGGTGGGCGGCGGCTCGGCGCCGCGCGCCTTCCGGACGAGCCGCACGTGGTTCAGGAACGCCGACCCGTCCACCCACTCGTAGGCGCGGGGCAGGGGCGCGTGCAGCCGCTCGGGCACCACGGGCTCGCCCGTCACGGCGCCGCGGTCGAGATCCGCGGCGAGCGCGCGCAGGCGCGGCTCGCACCGTTCCCAGTCGTCGAGCGCGGCCTGCAGCGTGGGCGCGATCGACGTCGCCGGCGCGAGCGCCTCCCCGTCGCGGCGCACGGCCGCGAGCCGCCCGTCCCGGCTGCCGTCCCTCAGGGTCGCGAGACGCATGCTCGTTCCCGCCGCGTTCCTGCAGCGTTCCTAACGATGCGCATCGGCGGCCACGAGCGATTCCCGTCCCGCGCCCCCGGCAGGGGAGACGGCGCGCAGGCGCTGCCGCGGATGCGCGCCGCGGTGCATCGCGACCTGCGCAGGAGGGGTCTGCGGCGCGAGAAGGTGCTCGCGCGCGGTGCGCATCCTCGCCATCTGCTTCATGCGGCTGCTGCATCTGGCCGAAGTAGCTGAGATGAGGGCACCGGAACCGTTGGCCTCGACGGGCTCGCTGCGTCTCGTCGCGGGCGACCCATCTGGGGATGGAGGGTTGCACGAGCATGGGCCCGATGCGTCTGCGATCATCTCCGCGCGGCACGCGGCCGTCGGCGAGGCGACGGAATGGATTATGCGGACCCGAGCACCACCGGCCGGAACACGGCACCCCGAAGCCGCCTTCGAAGGCGAGCGCGCGCTGCAGCTCCTCGCGGCCCTGCTCGACGCGCTGCCGAACCCGGTGTTCGTGAAGGACGAGCAGCACCGCTGGATCTTCCTCAACGAGAAGCTCTGCAGCTTCATGAGCCGCGACCGCGCCGAGCTCCTCGGGAAGTCGGACTACGACTTCTTCCCGAAGGACGAAGCGGACGTGTTCTGGAGGAAGGACGACCTCGTCTTCTCCACGGGCGAGGTGGACGAGAACGAGGAGCGCTTCACGGACGGCGCCGGGCGGCTCCGCATCATCCTCACGCGCAAGACGCTCTACGTCGACCCGGACGGCCGGCGCTTCCTCGTCGGCGTCATCACGGACATCACGGAGCGCAAGCAGATGGAGGAGGAGCTCCGCCGCTCGCGCGACGATCTCGAGCAGCGCGTCGCGGAGCGCACGGCCGAGCTCCGGCGGATGAACGACAGGCTGCACGAGCAGGACCAGCACAAGAACGAGTTCCTCGCCGTGCTCTCGCACGAGCTGCGGAACCCGCTCGCGCCGCTCCGGAACGCGCTCTGGCTGCTCGACCGTGGAGCGCTCGGCGGCGAGCAGGCGAGCCGCGCCAAGGAGACGATCAACCGCCAGGTCATGCAGCTGACCCGGCTCGTGGACGACCTGCTCGACGTCACGCGCGTGTCGCGCGGCAAGATCGCGCTGCAGAGGGCGCGGATCGACCTCGTCGACGTCGTCCGGCGCACCGTCGAGGATCACAGGGCCCTCTTCTCGGCGCGCGGGGTGTCGCTGCACGTGGACGTGCCGGCGCTGCCGCTCTGGCTCGACGCCGATCCGACGCGCATGGCCCAGATCGTCGGGAACCTGCTCGCGAACGCAGCGAAGTTCTCGCGGAGCGGGGGCCGCGCGGAGGTCATCGTCGAGCGGGGAGAGGCGGGGGTGGCGCTCGTCCGCGTCCGCGACGACGGGTCCGGGATCGCGCCCGAGTTCCTGGAGCGCATCTTCGAGCCGTTCACCCAGGCGGAGACCACGCTCGACCGCACGCGCGCCGGGCTCGGCCTGGGGCTCTCGCTCGTGAAGGGGCTCGTCGAGCTGCACGGCGGATCGGTGCAGGCGAGGAGCGAGGGCGTGGACCGCGGCGCCGAGATCGTCGTGCGCCTGCCGCTCGCGCCGGAGGCGCCGGTCGTCGCGGACGCCGTGCGCCCGGCGCCGACCCGGATGTCGCGCCGGCGCGTGCTCGTGATCGAGGACAACCTCGACGCCGCCGAGACGCTCCGCGAGATGCTGCTCCTCTGGGATCACGAGGTGCAGGTGGCGCACGACGGCGTCCAGGGCGTGCAGAAGGCCCGAACGTTCCGGCCGGACGTGATCCTGTGCGACATCGGCTTGCCCGCGATGGACGGCTACGAGGTCGCCCGCGCGATCCGCTCGGAGTCGGCGCTCGCCCGCACCTTGCTCGTCGCGGTGACGGGCTACGCCTCTCCGGATGACCAGCGCAAGGCGGCGGACGCCGGCTTCAACCGCCACCTCGCGAAGCCCGTCCCGATCGAGACCATCGAGGAGGTCCTCGCGACGGCCCCGATGGCCGCTGTCCCCTGAAAGTTGCAGCCCTCTCCGCGCAGCGGACGTACACTGCCGGACGGGAGGTCCGCCATGGCGTTTCCCTGGAAGAAGGTCCTCTGTCCGATCGATTTCTCCGAGCCGGCGCGCGCCGCGATGAAGGCGGCGGTGGAGCTGTGCCGCCACATGGACGCCGAGCTGACGCTGTTCCACTCGTACGAGCTGCCCGGGTACACGCTGCCGGAGGGCTCGATCGTGACGAGCCCGAAGATGCTCCAGGAGCTGGCCGACCAGGCCGAGGCGCACCTCTCCGAGTGGGGGCGGGCCGCGGAGTCGCTCGGCGGGCGGCGCGTCGTCACGGTGAAGGGCATCGGCGAGCCCGCCATCGAGATCGTCGAGCTGTCGCGCGAGGGCGGCTTCGACCTCATCGTGGTCGGCACGCACGGCCGCACCGGGCTCCGCCACGCGCTCCTCGGCTCGGTCGCCGAGCGCGTCGTGCGGCGCGCCGGGTGCCCGGTGCTGACGGTGCACCCCGAGGGCCACGCGCGCACGGCGTGAGCGGCGGCGCGCGATCTGCTAGCCTCCGCCGCCCCCGAGACGAGGAGTCCCCATGTCGCGCTTCCAGGACGTGAAGAAGGCGTTTGCCGCGGCCCAGAAGAGGTACGACGGGTATTACTCACAGTGCGCGTACTTCGCGGGCGCGTTCTCGCGCGCGCTCGTCGACCGCTTCGAGTGGCCGCGCGAGCTCGTCACCTGGGAGCGGCCCGGCGCGGGGCGCGTGGCGCACGTCGAGGACGCGCTGGTGCTGGAGGAGGACACGTTCTGGCACCTGGCGCTCCTGCTCCGCTTCCAGGAGCAGTCGCCGGCGTCGAGCGGCATCCGCGTCGCGCTCCGCTTCAAGAAAGCGGCCGACCGTTACCTGCTCGAGCTGTTCCCCGGCGTCGAGTTCGAGGTGCGCGAGCCGACGGCGGAGGCGTTCCAGCCGGTGCTCGACGCGCTCTTCGACGAGATCGCGATGCACTACGATCGCGGGCTCGACCTCTTCCTCGAGAACCGCGCCGGGAAGCTGCGCATCCCGTTCTCGCCGCCCGAGCCGAAGCCGCTCCCGGACACGGGCGAAGCGGAGGACGAGCGCTAGTCGCCCGCGGGTCCCGCACCGGCCCTGGCCCGGGCGCCCGTCTCCCGGTAGGTTTCGGCAGCAGAGCGAGGTCTCCCATGGCCGAGAAGCGAGGCGGGATCGTCCCGGGCGGCACGGTGCTCAGGGACGCGTTGAAGTGGCTCTCGGAGCGGCGGCTCGAGGACCCGAAGGCGCCGCGCATGAAGCTCCTCGACGAGGCGGCGCTGCGGTTCGACCTCACGCCGCTCGACATCGAGTTCCTGGTCAACAACTGGAAGGAAGGGTAGGGCGGGGGCGGGGGTGGAAGCGCCGCGGCCCGTTCGGGCGCCGCGCCT
>DASWDS010000095.1:0-11818 GCA_036395165.1 Anaeromyxobacteraceae bacterium
GGCGGCGCGCACGGCCTTGTCCCGGAGCAGGGCGCCGACCATCACGTTCTCGACCACGGTCATGGAGCGAAAGACGCGGACGATCTGGAACGTGCGCGCGACGCCGAGCGCCGCGACGCGCTCCGGCGGGAGCCCTTCGATGGGCCTCCCGTCGAGGAGGATGGCCCCGCTCGTCGGCGCGAAGAAGCCGGCGAGCGAGTTGAACAGCGTCGTCTTGCCGGCGCCGTTCGGGCCGATGAGGCCCAGGATCTCGCCGGCGGCGAGCGAGAAGCTCACGTCCTCGTTGGCGACGAGGCCGCCGAAGCGCTTCGTGAGCTTGCGCACCTCGAGGAGGGGAGGGGCCGTCATGGTGGCGCCCCTCCGGCCTTGGGGCGCGCGCGCCCCGCGACGAGCCCCAGGATGCCCTCCGGCCTGAAGACGGCGATCCCGACGATGAGCAGGCCGTAGATGACGAGGTCGGTGCCGCGGCCGGTCCCGCCGAAGAGGGTGCGCGAGGCCTCCTCGATGCCGGTGAGGAGCACCGCGCCCACCACCGGGCCGAGGAGCGTCCCCACGCCGCCCAGGATCGCGACGAGCGAGATCTTGATGGAGAGCGCGGTCGGCAGCACGGAGCCCGGGTCGATGTAGAGCTCCTTCTGCGCGTAGAGCGTCCCGCCGGCCGCGGTGAGGAAGCTCGAGAGCGCGATCGCGACGAGCTTGTACCGGGTGAGGCTCACCCCCAGGCTCCGCGCCGCGTCGGGCTCGTCCTTGATGGCGCGGAAGTAGTAGCCGAGGTGGCTGTGCACGACCGCCCAGTTCACCGCCAGCGTGAGCGCGAGCAGCGCCAGCGCGATGTAGTAGTAGGGCAGCTTCGAGGTGTTGAAGACGAACCCGCGCCAGCCCGCCTCGGTGACGGGCAGGTAGAGCCCGACCGCGCCGCCGAGCGCGTCCCAGTTCGTCACCACCGCCTGGACGATCTCGCCGACGGCGATGGTCGCCATCGCGAAGTAGTGGCCGCGCAGGCGGAAGCAGGGCCAGCCGATGACGAGCGCGAAGGCCGTCGCGACGAGGCCGCCCGCCACCATCCCGATCCAGGGCGAGATGCCGAACCGGAGCAGGAGGAACGACGAGACGTAGGCGCCGCAGCCGAAGAAGGCGGCGTGCCCGAGCGACACCTGGCCCGCGTAGCCGCCCAGGATGTTCCAGGCGACGCCCAGCTGCGCCGTCATCAGCATGACGATGGCGGTGTTCTGGGTCGTCTGCTGCTTCGTCGCGAGCGGCAGGACGGCGACGCCGAGCGCCGCGATCGCGAGCGGGAGCGCCCCCGGCGGAAGGCGCCTCATGCGCGCCCCAGCAGCCCCTGCGGCCGCAGCAGGACGACGAGCAGGTAGAGCGACAGGACGAGCACCATCTTGTAGGCGGGGCCGACGAGGAGCCCGCCCAGCACCTCGACGACGCCGACGAGGATGCCGCCCCAGAACGCCCCGGCCACGCTCCCGAACCCGCCCAGCGCCACGAGCACGAAGGCGATGAGGATGAAGTTCGCGCCCACCTCGGGGAAGATGGGGAAGTACGTGCTGAGGAGGGCGCCCGCGACGCCGGCGCAGGCGGCGCCGATGCCCCAGGCCAGCGCGAACATGCGCTGCGCGTCGATGCCCATGAGCGCCGCCGCCTCCTTGTCGGCGGCGGTCGCCTCCAGCGCGGCGCCCACGCGCGTGGACCGCAAGAACCACCACACCAGCGCCGTCGTGAGCACGGCGCCGGCGGCGGCGACGATCTGGGGGAGCCCGAACTGCAGCCCGCCCACGGCGACCTTCCCCGCCACGACCGTGGAGTCGATGCTGCGGAAGTCGGGCTTCCAGAGGTACTGCGCGATGCCGCGCAGCAGGATCATGAGGCCGAAGGTGGTGAAGATCTGCGACAGCATGGGCGCCGTGGTGATGCGGCGGATCACGAGCCGGTAGAGGAGCGCGCCGAGCGCGAAGAGGAGGATCGCGGCGAGCGGCAGCGTCGCGAGCGGGTCGAGCCTCCACAGCGCCCAGCCCCAGAAGCTCGTGTACATGCCGAGCATGAGGAACTCGCCGTGGGCGAAGTTCACGATGTCCATCACGCCGAAGATGAGCGTGAGGCCCACCGCCACGAGGGCGTAGACGAGGCCGATGAGGACGCCCGAGAGCAGCGTCTGGAGAAGGAGTTGGGCCGTCACCGGTCAGCCGCCGGTCAGCGCTTGCTCCACTCGGGCATCGGCCAGACGATGTCCTTCGACGCGAGCTTGAAGGGCCACACCGTCGCGTACTTCTGGTCCTGGACCTGCACGATGATCCCGGCCCCGAGCTTGTTCTGGCCGGTCGCGTCGAACTCGATGCCGTCCCACGGCATGATGAGCTGGTCGGCCGGGATCTTCGTCTCGCGGAGCGCCTTCTGGATGGCCTCGGGCGCGGTCGAGCCGGCGCGATTGACGGCGTCGGCGAGGGTGAGGATCCCGGTGAAGTCGCGCGCCGAGTTGCCGTTGAAGCTCACCTTGTAGCGCGCCTGGTAGAGATCGTTCGCCTTCTTGATGATGGGCTTCTGCGCGGCGAGGTCGAGCGCCCACACCTCGCGCGAGAGGATGAAGTTGCCGTCCTTGCCGAGGGTGCGCAGGAACTCGGAGTCGTTGAAGCCGGCGTCGTTCGCGAGCAGCGCCTTGGGGGAGTAGCCGAGGTCCTTGTAGGTCTTCATCGCGAGGATGGCGTCGCCGAGATACGACGACTGCATCACCACGTCGGCGTTCGACGCCTTGAGCGTCTGCACCTCGGAGGTGAACTGCGTGCTCTTCGCCGGGTACAGGACCTTCGAGACGATCTGGTAGCCCTGCTCCTTCGCGTACTTCTCCTCGAGCTTCGTCGTCTCGCTGCCGAAGAGCGTGTTCTCGTTGAAGAGCGCCAGCGTCTTCACCTGGACGCCCTTCTTCTGCTCGACGCTCTTCATGAACTGGTAGAAGTTCTGGACGAACAGCTCGT
This sequence comes from Anaeromyxobacteraceae bacterium, assembly GCA_036395165.1. GTDB lineage: Bacteria > Myxococcota > Myxococcia > Myxococcales > Anaeromyxobacteraceae > Anaeromyxobacter_A. Next base: position 2,979 of record DASWDS010000095.1, read on the forward strand.
CGTGCGGCGTCGTGCGGAAGAACCACTTGAAGCCGCGCGCGGTGAGCGTGGACGAGGTCGAGTCGGAGTTGAGGAACGGGATGGCGTGCCGCTCCGCCACCTGGCTGGCGGTGGCGGTCACCGCGCTCTGGTAGCAGCCGGTCAGCGCCACCACCTTCTCCTGCGTGATGAGGCGCTCCGCCTCGCTCGCGCCCACCTGGGGGTTGCCCTGGTGGTCGGCGAAGACGAGCCGGATCTTCGCGCCCTTGAGGTTCGGCAGCCCGGCGCCCGCCGCGAGCGGGAGCGGCAGGTCCTTCGTCGCGGTGTTCACGATCTCGGCGGCCAGCTCCGACGCGTTCCGGAGCTCGAGCCCGGTGGACGCGGCGGCGCCGGTGAGGGGGAGGATGACGCCGATCCGCACCTCCTCCTGCGCCGCGGCGCGGGCCGCGAGCCCGAGGACGAGCGAGGCGACGAGGGACATCCCGAGCGAGCGCTTCATGGTGGCGCACCTCCGTCCGGACGGATGGGCTTCACACGCGCCGAGCGTCACGGGATCCATGGCAAGCCGGAGCGAAGCGGTCAAGGAGACGACGACCGACAGTGAACGTCGGGAGCACCCCTCCCGGGAGCAGGCCGGGGAGGCGAGGAGGCGCTCAGCCCATGCGGGTGAACGGCCGGATCGCGACGCCGTCCGCGTCGAGGCGGGCACGGATGGCCGCCACGAGCCGCTCCGCCCCCGGCGTGTCGCCGTGGACGCAGATGGTCTGCGCGTCGAGCGGCACGCTCGCCCCGTCGACGGCCAGCACGCGCTTCTCCCGCACCATCATGGAGACCCGCTCCGCCACCTTGGCGGCGTCCTCGATCACCGCGCCCGGCGTCCGGCGCGAGACGAGCATCCCGGCCGCGGTGTAGGCGCGATCCGCGAACGCCTCCTCCACGCAGGGCACGCCGAGGCCCCGCGCCACCTCCGCCATCGGCGAGCGCGCGAGACACACGACGGCCAGGGCCGGGTCCACGGCGCGGGCGGCCTCGCAGACGGCGCGCGCCAGGTCGCGGTCGTTCGCCGCCGCGTTGTAGAGCGCGCCGTGCGCCTTCACGTGCCCGAGCCGGGCGCCCTCGGCGCGGCAGAACGCCCACAGCGCGCCGATCTGGTAGGTCACGTCGTCGCGCACCTCGTCCGGCGAGGCGGCCAGGAAGCGGCGGCCGAAGCCGGCGCGATCGGGGTAGGACGGGTGCGCGCCGATCGCGACGCCGTGCTGCCGCGCGAGGCGGACGGTGCGGCGCATGGTCTGCGGATCGGAGGCGTGGAAGCCGCACGCGATGTTGGCGGAGGTGACGAGCGGCATGAGGAGCGGGTCGGAGGGCTCCCCCTCGCCCATGTCGCAGTTGAGGTCAATCGACGGCGTCATCGCGTCGCCCGCAGCCCGGCCGCGATCGCGTCGAGCGCCTCGCGCGCTCGGCGCAGCGCCGCCACTGCCTCGCGCTGCGTGGAGCGCGCGAAGCGCACCACGTCGCCGCGCCGCGCCTGCGCCAGCTTCGGCAGGTCCGCCCCGATGACGGCGCCTATCTTGGCGTACCCGCCCACCGTGTGGCAGTCCGCCATCATGACGATGGGCGTCCCGCTCCCGGGCACCTGCACCGCCCCGGGAAGGAGCGCGTCGCTCACGATGTCGGGCCCGTCCGCGTGGCGGATGGCGGGCCCCTCGAGCTGATAGCCCATGCGATCGTTCCTGTTGGTCACTGTGTAAGCGCTCCCGAAAAAGGTCGCCAGGCCCTCCGGCAGGAAGCGGTCGTCCTGCGGGCCCGGCAGGACGCGCAGCCGCACCTCGCCCTCATGCCGCGGCACGAGCTGGTCCGGAGCGCTGCGCGGGAGGAGGAGGCCGTGCCCCGGCGCGCCGAGCGCGAGCACGTCGCCCGCTGCGAGCGAGCGACCGTGGAACCCGCCCACGGCGGCACGCGTGTACGTCGAGCGGCTGCCGAGGACAGGCGGGACGTCGATCCCGCCGCGCACGGCGAGGTAGGCGCGGCAGCCCGAGGCCGCCGACGAGAAGCCGAGCACGGCGCCCGCGGCGACGGGGAAGGCCGACCAGCCCCGGACGCTCGCGCCGTCGAGGGTCGGCCTCATGTCGGCCCCGGCGACGGCGGCGTACGCGTCGCGCTCGAAGCGGAACGAGGCGCCGAGGAGCGTCATCTCGATGGCGGCGGCGCCGCGCGCGTTCCCGGCGAGGAGGTTCGCGATCGCGTACGCGTTCGCGTCGAGCGCGCCCGCCACCGGCATCCCGAAGGCGCGGTAGCCGGGCCGCCCCTCGTCCTGGACGGTCGTCAGGAGCCCCGGCGTGAGGACCGCGATCACGCGTCCGCTCCGGCGCCCTCGACGACCTCGGGGACGTAGGTGCCGGCGGCGACCTGCGCCGCGGTCGCGTGGTAGGCGTCGATCGCGACCGGCACGAAGCGGAGCCGGTCGCCGGCCGCGAGGAGGAACGGCGCCGGTCCGGCCGGGTCGAACAGGCGCACCGGCGTGCGCGCGATGATGCGCCAGCCGCCGGGGCTCTCCACCGGGTAGACACCGGTCTGCGCCCCGCCGATGCCGATCGAGCCGGTTGCGACGCGCGGGCGCGGGGTCTCGAGCCGCGGCGTCGCGATGCGGTCGGGCATGCCTCCCAGGTACGGGAACCCCGGCGTGAAGCCGAGCATGTAGACGAGGTAGGTCGCGCCCGCGTGCAGCGCGACGACATCGTCCGGCGAGAGGCCCTTGAGCCGCGCGACGTCGTCGAGGTCGGGACCGAGGGCGCCGCCGTAGCACGCCGGCAGGCGGACGATCCTGCCGGGCGGCTCGGGCGCCGCGGCGGTGGGCAGCGCCGCGGCGAGCGCCTCGACGCGGGCGGCGAGGCGCGCCCTCGGGACGCGGATGGGGTCGTGGATCACGAGCAGCGACCGGTAGGTGGGGACGACCTCGAGCACGTCGCCGGCGAGCTGCGCGGCGACCTCGCGCGCGAGCCGTCGAACGTGCGCGTTCACCACCGGATCGATCTCGTCGCCGAGCTCGACGACGAGCCCCTGCTCCCCCGCCGACCGGATCCGGACGCCGCGTGCTCCGCTGCGCGCTCGTGGCACGAGGCGGGAGCGTAGCGGATCCGGCGCCCGTGCGCTCCACGGGCGGCTGGCCGGCACGCCCGTGGCTCTCCCGGGGGTATTGCGAGCGGGCGACGATCGAAAGGACCCTCACGCGCGCGAGCTCGCTCGACGCGCAGAGCTGCCGCCATGGAGGTCCCGTCCGCGGCACGCCCGTCACGGCTGCTCGGGTGGCTCCTGCGCGAGGATGACGAATTCGACGCGCCGGTTGCGAGCGCGGCCGACCTCGGTGGCGTTGGTGTCCACCGGCTGTGACGGACCGTAGCCCTTCGACTCGAGCCGCTCGGGAGCCACGCCCGACTGGGCGAGTCGCTCGCGGACGGCGCGCGCACGCCGCTCCGAGAGGTCCCGGTTGTGCTTCGTCGAGCCCTTCGAGTCGGTGTGTCCCTCGACACGGACCTTCATGACCCAGGGGTTCTCGACGAGCACCTTCGCGACCTGCGCCAGGACCTCGAAGGAATCGGCGAGGATGGTGTCCCGGTCGTTCGCGAAGCGGACCTGCTCGAGGATGGCGATGCGATCCTTTCGCAGCGACACCCTGGGAGCAGGCGCAGGCTCGGGCGGGGGCGGCGCGGGGGTGGGCGCCGGGGGTGGAATGGGCTCGGGAGCCGCGACCACCTCCGCCACGAGAGCCGCAGGCGGTGGGGCCTGGACGGGCTTCGGATCCGGGGTCGCGACGACGGCGACTTCCGTGGGCGGCGGGGCGGGAGGCGGAAGCTCTGGAGCCGGCGCTACGCGCGCGAGCGGGAGGAGGCTCATGGGGGCGAGCGACACGGCCGCGAGCACGCGGTAGCGCGGCGAGCCGTAGCCGTCGGTGAGCCCGGGGCCGCCGCCCACCGTGACCGCCACGCCACGTGGACCGGTCCAGCGGAGCGCCAGGAGGAGCTCGAGGGGCGCACCCGCGACCCCCCCTCCGAGGTTGGCCTCGCCCTGCAGAGTTGCCATCCCGTGGAAGCGCTGGCCGGAGAGCGCGAAGGGCAGCTCGGCGCCGAGACCCCCTGCGACGGCCGGCCCGACCTCGAGATCGAGGAGCGCTCGGCGGCCGCGGAGCGCGAGACCGAGGTTGGCGACGGCGCGCAGGCCCCGAGGCGCCTGCCACTCGAGGATCGCCGTCGGGGAGGCCGTGAGGCCATGCTGGCCCAGGTAGCCCGAGCTCGCCACCGGGACCGACAGGGGCATGGAGGCCGCCAGCGCGAGCGAGCCGCGCTCGAAGAGGAGCGCCTTCGGCACCAGCCGCGCGTCCGAGACGCCGCCACCTGGCGCGGTGGCGAGGCTGGGGTCGACGGCGCCGGCAGCGTGCGACGACTGCGCGAGCGTGAAGGGGACCACCAGCGACACCTCGGCGCGGCCGAAGAGCCCCACCGAGACGCCGACGTCGAGCGCCCACTGGGCGCCCACGAGATCGAGCTCGAAGCTCGGGCTCCCTTGCGCCAGGAGTCGCAGCGGCCGGTCCGCGTAGTTCAGGAAGACGTCCCCGGAGATCGCGAGGTGCTCGGGGATGCGCGCCGAGGAGAGGCCAAGTACGTCGTAGGCGCCCGCGGCCGGCTGGAACCGCTGCACCGCGAACGAGGTGCTGGCCTCCTGCCCTCGAGCCGCGGAGGGGCCGAGGGCGACGAGGAGCGCCGCAGCGCCGAGCCCGCGACGGCGGCGCCTCGCCGAGAGCAGCGCCAGGGCGAGCGCCAGGGGCGCGAGGGCGCCGGCTCCGCCCTCCGAGCAGCCGCCGGATCCGCGCACCAAAAATCCGCGGCGGTCGTCGCGGGGACGGCAGGCGCCCTCGAAGCACCAGTGGCCGTCGATGCACTCCGAGTCGGTGGCGCACGAGGTGCGGCACTCGGGGCCGTCGCAGCCGAACCCGCTGCACGACCGCGTCTGCCGCGCCGGGCAGGCGCCCGCGCCGTCGCAGGTCGCCGAGGTGGTGGCGACGCCGTCACTGCAGGCCGCGGCCCGGCAGGCCAGCCCCGCGCCCGGGAAGGAGCACGCCGAGCGCGAGGTGCCGTCGCAGGCGCCGCCGCACGCCGAGCCGTCGCTGGCGCATGCGAGCCGTGCGCCGTGGGGCGCGCCGGCCACCGCCGTGCACGTGCCGATCGCGCCCGGCGCGTCGCACGCCTCGCACTGACCTCCGCAGGCGGCGTCGCAGCAGACGCCGTCGACGCAGTACCCGCTCTGGCACTGGCCTGCGCCCGCGCAGGTCGTCCCCGGAGAGAGCTTCGGGCGGCACAGGCCGCCGGCGCAGTAGTTTCCACCGGCGCAGTCCGAGTCCACGACGCAGTCGCCGCGGCAGGCCGCCGCGCCGCAGGCGTACGGCGTGCAGGATTGCGTCTGCCGATCCGGGCAGTGGCCAGCGCCGTCGCAGGCGGCGCCGAGCGTGGCGACGCCGCTCGCGCAGCTCGCCGGGCGGCACTCCGCCGAGGCGCCCGGATAGGCGCATGCGCTCGTGGAGGTGCCGTCGCAGGCGCCGCCGCAGGTGGAGCCCGCTCCGCCGCACGCGGTTCTGGCGCCGTGCGGCGCGCCGACGACCGGCGTGCAGGTGCCGATCGAGCCCACCGCGTCGCAGGCCTGGCACTGGCTACCGCAGGCGGCGTCGCAGCAGACGCCGTCCACGCAGAAGCCGGTCTGGCACTGGTTCGGGCCGGCGCAGGCAGCCCTTGGGGCAAGCTGGGCCGTGCAGACTCCCGCCGCGCAGAAGTCGCCTGCGACGCAATCGGAGTCGCCGGCGCAGTTACCGAGGCAGGCGGTCGGCCCGCAGGCATACGGAGCGCAGGGCTGCGATTGCGGCGCGGGACAGTGTCCGGCGCCGTCGCAGGCGGCGGCGAGGGTGGCCACGTCGCCGCTGCAGCTCGCGGCGCGGCACTCGGAGGCATCGCCGGGGTAGGCGCAGGCGCCCGTAGTGGAGCCGTCGCACGCTCCGCCGCACGCGGAGCCGTCGCTGGCGCAGGCGGGCCGTGCGCCGTGCGGCGCGCCGGCGACCGCCGTGCAGGTGCCGGTCGCGCCGGCGGCGTCGCACGACTGGCACTGGCCGTCGCAGGCGCCGTCGCAACAGACTCCGTCCACGCAGAAGCCCGTCGCGCACTGGTTCGGCCCGCCGCAGGCGGCGCCCTGGGCGAGCTTGGCCGCGCACACCCCCGCGGCGCAGAAGGATCCGCCGACGCAGTCGCCGTCCGCCGAGCAATTGCCGGCGCAGGCATTGGCGCCGCAGACGTACGGCGCACAGGCCTGGGTCTGCTCCGCGGGGCAATGACCGGCTCCGTCGCAGGCGGCGGCGAGGGTGGCGACGCCGGCGGCGCAGGAGGCGCCGCGGCAGGAGGTGGTGTCGGCCGGATAGGCGCAGGTCGCGGCGCTGGCGCCGTCGCAGCTGCCCCCGCAGGCGGAGCCGTCGCTCGCGCATGCCGGCCGGGAACCGTGTGGCAGGCCGGTCACGGTCGAGCAGGTGCCCACCGAGCCGGCGGCGTCGCAGGCCTCGCACTGGCCGCCGCAGGCCGAGGTGCAACAGAAGCCGTCCGCGCAGAAGCCGCTCGAGCACTCGTCCGTCGCGAGGCAGGCCTGGCCGTTCGCCTTTTGCGGGACGCAGGAGTCGCCCGCGCAGTAGTCGCCGGAGGCGCACTCGCCATCCGCCGAGCACGAGGTGCGGCAGGCCGTCGCGCCGCACACGTAGGGCGTGCAGATCTGGGTGTTCACCGGCGGGCAATGACCCGCGCCGTCGCAGGCCGCCCCGAGGGTCTCGACCCCGCCGCTGCACGACGCGCTCCGGCAGCTCGCCGGCGCGCCGGGGTAGGTGCAGGCGCCGGTGGCGACCCCGTTGCAGGCACCGCCGCATGCGCTGCCGTCGCTGGCGCACGCGGTCCGCGCGCCGTGCGGCGCGCCGGTCACGGCCGAGCAGCTCCCCACCGAGCCGGGGACGTCGCACGCCTGGCACTGGCCGCCGCAGGCTGCGTTGCAGCACACGCCGTCGACACAGTTGCCGCTCGCGCACTGGTTCGTGGCCGAGCAGACCTGCCCGTTCCCCTTCTTGGCGACGCAGGCGCCCGCCGCGCAGTAGTCGCCGGCGATGCAGTCGTTGTCGACTGAGCAGGAGGCCAGGCACGCCGTCGCGCCGCACGCGTAGGGCGTGCAGGTCTGGGTCTGCACCGCCGGGCAATGCCCCGCGCCGTCGCAGGCCGACGTGAGCGTGCCGACGCCGCCGCTGCACGACGGGCTCCGGCAGCTCGCCGCAACGCCGGGGTAGGTGCAGGCCCCGGTGGCGACCCCGTTGCAGGTCCCCGCGCAGGCGCTGCCGTCGGTGGTGCAGGCAGCCCGCGCGCCGTGCGGCGCGCCCACGGCCGGCGTGCACGTGCCCACCGAGCCGAGCGCGTCGCATGCCTGGCACTGCCCGCCGCAGGCTGCATTGCAGCACACGCCGTCGACACAGTTGGCGCTCGCGCACTGGTTCGTGGCCGAGCAGGCCTGCCCGTTCGCCTTCTTCGCGACGCAGGCGCCTGCAGCGCAGTAGTCGCCGCCGATGCAGTCGCCGTCGCCGGTGCAGGCGGCCAGGCACGCAGTCGCGCCGCACGCGTAGGGCGTGCAGGTCTGGGTCTGCACCGCCGGGCAATGCCCCGCGCCGTCGCAGGCCGCGCCGAGCGTGCCGACACCGGCGTTGCACGAGGCGCCCCGGCAGCTCGCCGCCGCGCCGGGATAGGCGCAGGCGCTGGTGTCGAGACCGTCGCAGGCCCCGCCGCAGGCGCTGCCGTCGGTGGTGCAGGCAGCCCGCGCGCCGTGCGGCGCGCCCACGACCGGCGTGCACGTGCCCACCGAGCCGAGCGCGTCGCAGGCCTGGCACTGCCCGCCACACGCGGCGTTGCAGCAGACGCCGTCCGCGCAGACGCCGGAATGGCACTCGGAGGCGCCGCCGCAGGCCGTTCCGAGGTCCTTCGAGAAGGTCGCGGCGACGGCGTGCGCCGAGGTGACGTTCCCGATGACGTAGGAGCCGGCCGCGACCGAGCCCGTGACGTTCGCACCGTTGTCGGTGAGCGACTCGAGGAGCCAGCCGAAGGCCGGCGTCACGAGGCACGTGGAGGAGCCGCCCTGCAGGACCGGCGAGTCGCAGGTCAGGGAGCCCGAGCCCGAGCCCACCGACGCGGTGACGGTGGGACCCTGGAAGTGGGCCGTCGCGGTGGCGGCCGCCGAGATGGCGAGGCCGCAGGAGCTCGACCCGCCGGCGCACGCGCCCGTCCAGCCGGTGAAGGCGTCCCCGGGGCGCGCCACCGCGGTGAGCGTCACGAGCGAGCCCGAGAGGAAGCCCGCGCTCTGGCTCCCGCAGGCGGCGCCGCAGGAGATCGCCGCCGGGCTCGAGGTCACCGTGCCGCGCCCGGTCTCCGAGAGGTCCTTGCTCGCGGTGAGCTGGTAGATGGTGCCGATGCCGTCGACGTCGGCGTCGGAGTTGTTGCGCGCGTCGCTGTCGATGACACCCGCCGGCGTGGCGATGCTCGCCACGTCGGTCAGGGTGCCGCTTCCCGAGCCCGCGACGACCGAGGCATTCACGGTGAAGACGGCGCTCGCGCCGAGCGGGAGATTGACGAGCGCACTGATGTTGCCGCTGCCGCTCGCGGTGCCGCAGGTGCCGCCGCCCGAGCCGGCACAGGTCCACGAGATCCCGGTGAGCTGGGCCGGGAACGTGTCGGTGACGCGGGCCCCGGTGACCGCCGTGGGGCCGCCGTTGCTGGCGGTGACGGTGTAGACGACCGGCTGACCCCACC
>DASWDS010000096.1:0-2695 GCA_036395165.1 Anaeromyxobacteraceae bacterium
TTCCCGGCGCGGCTCTTCCCGCTCGTCCGGGAGCACCTCGGGATCGAGGCGTGCCTGTACCACCGCGCCGCCGGCCCCGGGGAGCCCCTCGTGCTCGAGGCGCGCGCCGGGCTCGAGGCCCGCCACGTCGAGGGCATCGCCCGCGTCGCGCCCGGCGAGCTCGCCTTCGGGCGCGCCGCCGCGTCCGGCCACGTGACCGTGGTGGAGGACAACGTCGCCGCGGACGCGCCCGCCGATCGCTTCCTGCGCGCGGCCGGGCTCGCCGCCTGCGCCTGCTTCCCGCTCGTCGCGGGAGGGCGCCTGCATGGCACGCTCACCTTCGGCACCACGCGGCGCTCCGGGTTCGAGCCGGAGGAGCTGGCGGTGATGGGGCTCGTGTGCGACCAGGTCGCGACCGCGCTGGAGCGCGCGCGCCTCGTCCACGAGCTGCGCCGGTCGGCGGCCGAGCTCCGCGAGGCGGACGCGCGGAAGGACCAGTTCCTCGCCATGCTCGGGCACGAGCTGCGCAACCCGCTCGCGCCGGTGCTGAACGCGGTGAAGCTCATGCAGCAGCAGAGCGTGGCACCGCCGCTGCAACGCATCCTCTCCTCCGCCGACCGGCAGATCGCGCACATGACGCGCCTCCTCGACGACCTGCTCGACGTCTCGCGGATCGGGAACGGCAAGATCGAGCTCAAGCGCCGGGTCGTCGACCTCCGCGACGTCGCGCGCGACGCGCTCCTGGCGATCGAGGCGCTCCTGGCGTCGCGGTCGCAGCACCTCGAGGTGAGCCTCTGGGAGGAGCCGCTGCCGGTGGACGGCGATCCGGTGCGGCTCGCGCAGGTGCTGGAGAACCTGCTCCAGAACGCCGGCAAGTACACGGATCCCGGCGGGCACATCCGCCTGTCGGGGAGGTCCGAGCAGGCCGAGATCGTCGTCACGGTCGAGGACGACGGGATCGGCATCGCGCCGGAGATGCTGCCGCGCATCTTCGAGATGTTCGTGCAGGCGGATCAGGCGTCGGATCGCGCGCTCGGCGGTCTCGGGCTCGGCCTCACCCTGGTGCGGAGCCTCGTCGAGCTGCACGGCGGCTCGGTGTCCGCGGCCAGCGAGGGGCCCGGCCGCGGCAGCACGTTCGTGGTGCGGCTGCCCGCCGCGGCGGGAGCGGTCGACTCGCACCCGGTGCCGCGCGCGCGCCCCGGGGCGCGCGCGGACGGCGAGGCCGCGCCGCGCCCCCCGCTCGACATCGTGGTGGTCGAGGACAACTCGGACATCCGCGAGTCCCTGAAGGCGCTCCTCGAGCTGCGCGGCTGCACGGTCCGCGAGGCGGAGGACGGCCGGACCGGCCTCGACCTCATCCGGGCCCGCCCGCCGGCCGTCGCCCTCGTCGACATCGGGCTGCCCGGGCTCGACGGGTACGGCCTGGCGCGGGAGCTGCGCGCGACGCCGAACCAGACGTGCCTCGTCGCGATGACCGGCTATGGCCGCCCCGAGGACCGGCGGCTCGCGCTCGACGCCGGCTTCGATGCCCACCTCGTGAAGCCGGTCGATTTCGACGACCTGTCACGCTTGCTCGACGAGCTCTCCTGAACAACGCCATCCCACGGAGCGTCCCATGCCCGGCCACCACAACGGCCACCTCCATCGCAGGACGCGCCCGCACGTAGCGATCGAGCCGCCCGACGCCGTGCTCCTCCAGACGCTCTTGGCTGTGCGGAGCGGCGACTTCTCGGTGCGGATGCCGGTGAACCGCACCGGCGTGGCCGGGAAGGTGGCGGACGCGCTGAACGACGTCATCGAGCTGAACCAGGGCCTCGCGCGGGAGCTGGCCCGGCTCAACGAGGCGGTCGGGAAGCAGGGCCAGACGTCCGAGCGCGCGACGATCCCCGGCGCGGGCGGCGCCTGGGCCGCCTGCGTCGACTCGGCGAACGGTCTCGTTGCGGACCTGGTGCAGCCCACCGCCGAGGTGGCGCGCGTCATCGGGGCGGTCGCGAAGGGCGACCTGGCGCAGACGATGGCGCTCGACATCGGGAGCCGCCCGCTCCAGGGCGAGTTCCTGCGCACGGCCAAGGTCGTGAACCGGATGGTGGACCAGCTCTCCTCGTTCGCGTCCGAGGTGACGCGGGTCGCGCGCGAGGTGGGCACCGAGGGGAAGCTCGGCGGTCAGGCCGACGTGAAGGGCGTGTCCGGCACCTGGAAGGACCTCACCGACAGCGTCAACCTCATGGCCTCGAACCTCACCGGCCAGGTGCGCAACATCGCCGAGGTGACGACGGGGATCGCGACGGGCGACCTCTCCAAGAAGATCACGGTCGACGTGAAGGGCGAGATCCTGGAGCTGAAGAACACCATCAACACGATGGTGGACCAGCTGTCGTCGTTCGCCTCCGAGGTGACGCGGGTCGCTCGCGAGGTGGGCACGGAGGGGAAGCTCGGCGGCCAGGCGCTGGTGAAGGGCGTCTCCGGGACGTGGAAGGACCTCACCGACAACGTGAACCTCATGGCGTCGAACCTGACCGGCCAGGTGCGGAACATCGCCGAGGTGACGACGGCCGTCGCGAAGGGCGACCTGTCGAAGAAGATCACGGTTGCCGTGCGCGGCGAGATCCTGGAGCTGAAGAACACCATCAACACGATGGTGGACCAGCTGTCGTCGTTCGCCTCCGAGGTGACGCGGGTCGCTCGCGAGGTGGGCACGGAGGGGAAGCTCGGCGGC
>DASWDS010000097.1:0-8402 GCA_036395165.1 Anaeromyxobacteraceae bacterium
ATATCCTGTCCCGGGAGGCGACCCGGGTCGCCTCCCGGGACAGGATATTCTCGCGGTGCGCGGGACTCTCCTCGACCCCGCGGTGGGCCGCGAGAGCGCTCGCGCCCATCGCCACGTTCTCGAGCACGAGCGCGTAGGACACGTGCGCGGCGCGCAGCCTCGCGCCCACGTCGCCGGAGCCCGGCAGCACGTGCGCCAGGACGCCGCGCTCGAGCATCGCCTCGCTGTGCCGACGGGCCACCGCGGCGAGGGGCAGGGACGGCGCGAGCGGCGGGAGCCCGTGCGCGCCCCGGGTGGCGTTGAGCGCGGACGCCACGCGCGCCTCCGCCTGGCTCGCGTCCCGGGGGTCGCCCTCGTCTCCTGCCGAGGCCGGATCGTCCAGCGCGGCGCCGCCGCACGAGATCGTGAGGAGGGCGGCCACCTCGGGCCCGCGCGGCCCGTGCCCGACCACCTCCACCAGCCATCGTCCCGCAGCGTCGAACCGGATGGGCGCGGCGAAGTCGCTCCCTGCGATGCGGGCCTCGACCTCGCCGGTGGCGCCTGACGGCTTCATGACGTGCACGGTAGGGTGGTCGAGCCCGACCAGCTCGCCGCGCAGCGTCGCCGCGGCGCCACGCTCGACGTCGCGCGGGAACGGCCGCAGCGCGGCCGTGCGGCGCGCCGCGAGCAGGACGAGATAGGCGCGGCCGTCGCGGACCTCGCCTCCGACGCCGACGTGCGTCGCGGCCGCGGTCGTCCGGCCGAGCGTGTCCGCGAGCGCGCGCGGCGCGTCCTCGGGGCTCGCGACGGCGAGGTGCGCGACGGGCGCCGGATCGGGCGAGAGCGCGCGGGCGAGCGCGGCACGGAGGCGCGCGCGCGCCAGCGGATCCGGATCGCCCGATGCGGCCCGGTGCGCGAGCTCGCGCGCGGCCAGGGCGAGCGCGGGCGAGGTGCGCGGGCGCGTGCCCGCGGCGGCCAGCCGGGCGAGGGCCGCGTCCGCGGCGGCGCGCTCGAGCGCCGTCGGCTCCGCGCGAGGCTCCTCGCCGTAGCGGCCATGGGCGGCCGGCTCGACAGGCTCCGCTGCGGAGGGCCGCTCGGGGGAACGCGCACCTGACGGCAGCAGCGCGCCGCCCCCGGCACAGGCGACGAGGAAGGCGAGCAAGGCGAGGGGCGGCGCCACGACCGCACGGCGGGCGTGGGGTCCGCTCACCGCCCGAGCGGTCCTACGCGGACGTCGAGCGCCGCTGCCACGTCGCGCCCGAGCCGCGCGTTGATTCGCGCGCAGACCTTCGGCCCGAGCGCCTCGATCTGCTCGGCCCAGCCGTGGGTGCTCGCGACCACGACGAGGCACCGATCGCGCGTGACCGCGCGCAGCGAGATCTCCCGGGCGAGGGGCCAGCCGCACGCCTCGGAGAAGGCCACGGAAAGCGCCGCGAGCCGGGCGTCCCGGCGCCCGGCGAGCGCGTCCGTCAGAACCGTCGCGATGGGTCGTCCTCGGCCGCGCATGGAGGCGGGAGGCTAGGGCCGCGGCACGGCCGGGTCAAGACGGCGGGCGCGGACGTTCTCGGAGACGTGCGCTGCGTCAACATGCCACGTCGCCCGCTTCCGCCGGAGCGCGCCAGCTTGCCGCATTTCCTGATAGATTTCGAGCATGAGCATGCAAGCCGCGACCCTGGAAGCCACCGCTCCCAAGGCATCGGCGCCCATGCGGGGCTCGGTCGATCAGCGCGGGGACACGAACCGCATCAAGCTGTCGTGGCTCATCCGCCTCCACTGGGGCGGCGTCGTCGGCCAGACCGCGTCGATCTTCGCGGCGCGCTGGATCAGCAAGATCGACGTCCCGTTGCGGCCGCTGCTCTCGCTGGTCGCCCTCGAGGTCGTCGTCAACGTCGCCCTCGTCGTCTGGCTGCGCCGCACGGGCCGCGTCCGCGAGCGCGTGATCGTCGCGACCATGTTCTTCGACGCGGTCTTCCTCACCGCGCTCCTGGCGCTCTCGGGCGGCTTCTCGAACCCGTTCTCGACGATGTACCTCGTGAACGTGGCGCTCGCGACGGTGCTCCTCGACGCCGCGTGGGCGTGGGCGATGGTGGGCCTGAGCCTCGCGCTGTACGCCATGCTCTTCGCGCTCGACCACGTCGGCGTCCTGCAGGTGCTCACGTCGTTCGAGCGGCACGAGATGATGGCGGTGCACATGCAGGGCATGTGGGTCGCGTTCGCCGTCTCGGCGGCGTTCATCGTCTACATCATGCAGCGTGTGCAGGTGGCGCTGACGCAGGTCGAGCAGGCGCTCGCCGAGGAGCGCAGCCTCTCGGCGCGCAAGGACAAGGTCGCCTCGCTCGCGACCCTCGCGGCGGGCGCGGCGCACGAGCTCGCGACGCCGCTCTCGACGATCGCGGTGGCGGTGAAGGAGCTGCAGCGCTCGGCGCAGAAGGAGCACGCGCCACAGCACGCGATCGACGACCTCGCCCTCATCCGCGAGCAGGTGGCGCGCTGCCGCGACATCCTGCACCACATGTCGGCTCAGGCTGGCGAGAACGCGGGCGAGCCCATATTGGCCATGCCGCTCGCGGAATGGGTGAAGGTCGCGCTCGCCCACCTCCCGGACCGCGGCCGCGTGGAGCTGCGCGCCGACGTGGACCTCGGAGCGCACGCCGTGGCAGGCCCACCGAACGGTCTCGCCCGCGCCTTGCGCGGCCTCCTCAAGAACGCGCTGCAGGCGTCGCCGGCGGACCGCTCGGTGCTCCTGCGCGTCGACGTGGAGGAGGGGATGGCGCGCGCCCAGGTCGTGGACCAGGGCTGCGGCATGCCCGCCGACATCCTCTCGCGCGCCGGCGAGCCGTTCTTCACGACCAAGGTCCCCGGCGAGGGAATGGGACTCGGCCTCTTCCTCACGCAGACGCTCACCGAGCAGCTGGGTGGTGGGCTCGACCTCCGCTCGATCCCAGGCACAGGCACCATCGCGACGATCACGCTTCCCATCGCGCCGACGCGCAGGAGTGAAGCCACATGACCACGACCCCAGTCCCGCACGCCCCCGAGACCCCCAAGGACGCCTCCCCGAGCATCCTGCTCGTCGACGACGACGTGACGCTGCGCGAGCGGCTCGCCCGCGCGCTGCGCGAGCGCGGCTTCGACGTCCGGACCGCCGGGAGCGCAGACGAGGCGATGGAGCAGGTGCGCGCCGACTCGCCCGAGATGGCGGTCATCGACCTCCGCATGCCCGGCCGGAGCGGGCTCGAGCTCCTGCGCGAGATGAGGGAGCACGATCCCGCGACGCGCGTCCTCGTCCTGACCGGATACGGGAGCATCGCGACCGCCGTCGAGGCGACGAAGCTCGGCGCAGAAGGGTACCTCCCGAAGCCGGTGGACGCCGACGAGCTCCTGGCCGCCTTCGCGCGATCGGGGGCGGCGCTCGCGCCCGATCACTTCGAGACGCCCTCGCTGGCGCGCGCCGAGTGGGAGCACATCCAGCGCGTGCTCGTCGACTGCAGCGGGAACATCAGCGAGGCGGCCCGGCGGCTCGGGATCCACCGGCGCTCGCTGCAGCGGAAGCTGCAGAAGTACCCGCCCGCGCGCTGACACCCGCGCGCTGACATAGGAGCTCGCCCGAGGCGGGCGCCGCCCGGTGCGCCCGGTTATGAGCCCGCCATGGTCCTCGTCGCGGTACGCGACCTGCTGTTCGGCTCGAAGATCGACGCCGCGGCGAAGCGCCTCGGCGTGGAGGTCGTCTTCGCGCCGCGGAACATGCCGCTGTCGGCGTTCGCGCAGGAGCGCCGGCCTCAGATGATCCTCGCGGACCTCGGCGAGCCCGGGTTCATGGCCGAGCTGCGCGCCATCCTCGGGCACGCGCCCGCGACGCGCGTCGTGGGGTTCCTCGGGCACCTGCGCACCGACCTCATGGACGAGGCTCGGTCGCTCGGCGTGGAAGAGGTCCTGACGCGCGGGCAGCTCGCGGCGAGCCTCGACGACGTGCTGTTGCGGGCGGCGGCCGCGGCCGGCGCCGCGGATCCGCGCTGAGGATTCGCGCG
The DNA here is from genome assembly GCA_036395165.1 of Anaeromyxobacteraceae bacterium. Lineage (GTDB taxonomy): Bacteria > Myxococcota > Myxococcia > Myxococcales > Anaeromyxobacteraceae > Anaeromyxobacter_A. The sequence continues at coordinate 4,008 of DASWDS010000097.1, forward strand.
ACCGCTCGATCCAGGTGGCGAATCCTTTTCACGCGCGCCAGATCCTACACAGCGGGCGATCGCCTGGGAGAAGGGACCACAGATGGGCACGAGGACGGTCGAGATCAGGGAGAAGACCTTCGAGGAGGTGATGGCCCGCGACGGCATCGTCCTCATCGACTGGTGGGCACCGTGGTGCGGTCCGTGCAAGGCGTTCGGGCCCGTCTACGAGCGCGTCGCGGAGAAGCACCCCGACATCACGTTCGGCAAGGTCAACACCGAGGACGAGCAGACGCTCGCGGGCGCATTCGAGATCCGCTCCATCCCGACGCTCATGATCCTGCGCGACAAGGTGATGCTCTTCTCGCAGGCGGGCGCACTCCCGGAGGAGGCGCTCGAGGACCTCATCCGCCAGGTGCGCGCGCTCGACATGGACGCGGTGCGCGCCCAGATCGCGACCGAGGAGAAGCGGCCCGCGACGTAGCGAGGCGCCGCGAGACGAGAAGAAAAGGGCGACGGCCCGGAGGCCGCCGCCCTTCATCACGCATGCGCTCGGCGGGACTAGTAGGTCTTCTGTCCCGGCGAGGAAGGTTCGCTCGACGACGGCGGGTTGCTCGTGTCGGACGACTTCTTCTTGCTCTTCTTCTTGGTCGTGGTCGTCGTGGAGCTCTCGTCGGACGAGCTGCTCTGGCCGGGCGTGGCCGACGAGCCTGACGTGTCGCTCGAGCCGGTGCTGGAGCCGCTCATGCCGGAGGGCGAGCCGCTCGGCGACGAGGTCGAGCCCGGGCTCGTGGTGTCGCTGGAGCTGCCGGTGCCCGAGGTGCTGGGCGGCGTGGTCGCCCCCGAGCTGGAGCTGCCGCTGGGAGCGCCCATGCCGGACGAGCCGCCGGAGCTGCCCGTGGGGCCGGCCGACATGATGTCGATGCTCTTCACGGTCATCGTGTCACCCGACCCGGAGAAGCTGGCGCGGACCTGATCGCCTTCCTTGATGTCGTCGAGGGATGCGCGCGAGCCGTCCTTCATGACCTTCGTGGTCGAGTCGACCTTGAGGGGCTTGTCGTTGCCCGAGAGCGTCAGCTGGTTCTTCGACTTGTCGAACTTCTGGACCTTGCCCTGGAGCGAGTTGGCGCTGCTGGCGCTCGAGGTGTCGCTGGAGGACGCGGTCGAGCCGGTGCCCATGCCGGAGGACGACCCTGTGCTGCTGCCGCCCGTCGTTCCTTGCGTCGTGTCGCGGCTCGACCCGGTCGAGCCTGACGTGCCGCCGCTGTAGCCGCTGCCGCTGCTGCCGCTCGACCCGGTGCTGCCCGTGCTGCCGCCGCTCTGCGCGAGCGCTTGGCCGGCCATGAGGACCACGGTCGCCGCGAGGCCGAAGCCCCATCCCATCTTCTTCATCTCAACCCCCTTGCTTGGTTGGTGACTGCTGCCTTGGTGCGTTGCGCCCGGTGTACGCCGGCGCTCCCGCTGCTGGCTCCCTTACGGTAGTGACGCGATTCGCGAGCGACAGGGGGGGTTGCGTGGCCCTGGCGTGCGGGCGAGCGCCCATGGAGCATGCGCGCGCCATCCCATCTCGGGATGTCAGAGCCGCTTGCTACCTGAACATGCGAGCAGATATTCTGTGAACCGAGGCGGAGCATGGCAGCGAACGCGCGCGAGATCATCGAGGGGCTCCGGGAGGAGATCCGCCGCATCGAGCGGAGGCCGGCGCAGCGCTCGGATCGCGCGTCGAGCGGCCGGGGCGAGATCGATGCCCTGCTGCCGGGAGGTGGTTTCCCGCGTGGCGCGCTCTCCGAGCTGGCGGGCGGCCCTGCGAGCGGGAAGACGGCCGTCGCGCTCACGACGCTCGCCACCGCGATGGCGGAGGACGGGTTCGGCGCCTTCGTCGACGGACGGGGCGAGCTCTATCCGCCCGCGGCCGCGGCGCTCGGGATCGACCTCGATCGCCTGCTCGTCGTCCGCCCGCTCGCTCCTCCGCGGGAAGGTGGGACGGGCGAGGCGGCGCGCAGGGCGCTCTGGGCGGCGGAGGCGCTCCTCGCGAGCGGCGCGTTCGAGGTGGTTGCGATCGACATCCCGCTCGAGGTTGCGCGGCGGCAGGCGCTCGCGCCGGCCGGCGTGGAGGCGATGCTGCGGCGCCTCCGCGCCGCAGCGGAGAAGGGTGGGTCGGTCGGGCTGTGGCTCGGCGCCCTGGAGGGGGTTCGCGCGCCCGTGGCCGTCCGGCTCGAGCTCGCGGCCGGCGCCGACGGAGCGCAGGTCCGGCGCACGTTCGCGCGCGGCGCGGACGACGTCCCGCCCGCGATGATCGTGGTGCACCATGCAGCTTGAGCTCGGCGTCGAGGGCGATCCGGCGCGGGAGCGCGCCGGAGGGGAGGCCCGCGGCGGCCCGCCGCGGGTGCTCGCGCTGTGCGTCCCCGACCTGCCACTGCAGCGTGTCCTGCGGGCGCGCGCGGCGGTGGGCTCCGAGGTGGGCGTCCGCGCGCCGCTCGCGGTGGAGCGAGAGGGCCGCGTCGTGGCGTGCGACGCCGAGGCGCGCGCGCGAGGCGTCCGGCCGGGGGATGCGCTCGTCCAGGCGCGTGCCGCCTGCGCCGAGCTGGAGACGGTGGCCGTCGACGACGGCGAGGACCGCGCGGTGCTGGAGGGGCTCGCCGAGGCGCTCCTCGCGCTCGCGCCCGCTGTCGAGATCGCCTGGCCCGACGGGCTCCTCGCCGACGCGAGCGGCGCGCGCCTCCTGGCCGAGGGCGGTGACGACGGCGAGGCGGTGCTGGCGGACCGGGCGGTGGCGCTCGCCGCCGACCTGGGGCTGCGCTGCCGGGCAGCCGTCGCCGACGGCCGCGCACCGGCGCGCGCGCTCGCGAGGCACGGCGCCGCGCACGCGCCGGTCGCCCACGGTGCGTCGGCGGCGGCGCTCGCGGGCCTTCCGCTGGCCGCGCTCGATCTCGCGCCGCCGCTGGCGAGCCGGCTCGTGGCGCTCGGGCTGCGCGAGGTGGGCGAGCTGGCGCGGCTCCCGGCCGACGCCCTCGCGCACCGCCTCGGCGCATCCGGGCTCGCCGCCTGGCGCCTCGCGCAGGGGGACGACCCGTCGCCGCTCGTGCCGTACGTGCCGTCGCGGCTCCCGGAGGAGCGCCTCGACCTCGAGGCGCCCGTCGAGAGCTCCGAGACGCTCCTCTTCGCGCTGAAGCGCCTGTGCGATCGCGTCGCGGCGCGGCTCGCCGGCCGAGGGCTGGGCGCGACGCGCCTCGCGGTCGCGCTCGCGCTCGACCCGCGCGGCGAGGAACGCCTCGAGATCAGCCTGGCGCTGCCCTCGAGCGCCGCCTCGCGGTGGCTCCTCGTGCTGCGCGAGCGTCTCGGTGCGCTGCGCCTCCCGGGGCCGGTCGTGGCGGCGGTGCTGGGCGTCGCGGAGGCGGCGCCCGCGCCCATCGAGCAGCTCGCGATCGGCGAGCGCCCCGAGCAGCTCGCGGCGCTCGAGGTCGTCCTCGCCCGGCTCGCCGCGCGCCTCGGCGACGCCGCCGTGTTCGCCGCGCAGCAGGTGGATCGGCACCGGCCGGAGGCGGCGTACCGGGCGGACGCGTTCGGCGGGAGGCGCCGAGGTGGGAAGGGAGGGAAGGGGGCGCGAAACGGGCGGCAGCCACGGACGACGTCGACGCTGGGCGAGGACGCGTCGCCGCCGCCCTCCGCGCTCGTGCGGCCCACGCGCCTCCTCGCGCGCCCGCAGCCCCTCGTCGCGCTCGGCGAGGGTGGGCGGCTGACTGCGGTGCGCGCCGGAGGCCGGACGCTACGCGTGGTGTCGCTCTCGCCCGCAGAGCGGCTCGCCGGCGAGTGGTGGGCCGACCCGTTCGATCGCGACTACCACCGCGCCCGCATCGAGGGCCTCGGCGACTGCTGGATCTTCCGAGACGCCGGCGATGGCCGCCTGTGGCTGCACGGATTCTTCGATTGAGGTCTGCGCGATGGCCACCCCCCGCTACGCCGAGCTGCGCTGCAAGTCGTGCTTCTCGTTCCTCCGCGCCGCGAGCCACCCCGAGGAGCTGGTGGGGACGGCGGCGGAGCTCGGGCTCACGGCGCTGGCGCTCGCCGACGTGAACGGTCTTTACGGGGTCGTCCGTGCGCACGCGGAGGCGAAGCGGAGGGGCCTCCCGCTCATCGTGGGCGCCGAGATCGCGTGCGTCGATCTCTCGCCGGGGCCGTTCCGCACCTCGCCCCTCGTCCTGCTCGCGATGGATCGCGAGGGCTACGCCAGCCTGTGCCGGCTGCTCACGGAGTCCCACTGCGGCGGCGCCGCCGCGGAGGGCGCGCCCGAGCGGCGCGAGGTGGTGGACGTCGCGTTCCACAAGGTGGCGGACCGTGCGCGCGGGCTCTTCGCGCTCTACCCGGGCGCGGACGGCGAGGCGGCGGCGCGGCTCCGCGACGCGTTCGGACGGCGGC
>DASWDS010000098.1:0-11705 GCA_036395165.1 Anaeromyxobacteraceae bacterium
AGGCGATCCGGGCGGAGCGTGTCGAGCGAGACGTTGACGCAGCCGACCCCGGCGTCGAGGAGCGGCCGCGCCAGCTCGGCGAGCCGGTGGCCGTTCGTCGTGATGGCGACCTCCTCCACCCCGAGCGTCGCGCGCACGTCGGCCGCGATGCCGACCACGTCCTTGCGCAGCGTCGGCTCGCCGCCCGTGAGGCGCACGCGACGCACGCCCAGCCGCGCGAAGATGCCGACCAGGTGCGCGATCTCGGGGCGCGTCAGCACCGTCGCGGGATCGTCGTAATCCGAGACGGAGCAATACTCGCAGCGGAAGTTGCAGCGGTCCGTGAGCGAGAGGCGCAGGTAGGCGATGACGCGCCCCTGGGCGTCCTTCAGCGGATCGAGGACCAGCGCGTCATGCGTGAGAGTCACGGTCGGCCTGCTCCATTCCCACCCGCGCCCCCTCACCGCGCAGCGCGGGGAGCGAGGCGCCCGCTCGGTCCCGTTCACTAACGACGTCGCCGGCGCCGCGCCCGGCCCGCTGCTGGGCGATCGTCGCGCGCGGGTCGCGCGCGGAGGCGCGGCCCGCCTCCATGAGGGCGAGCCGCAGCGCGAGCGCGCCGAGGGTCCCGAGGACACCGGCGGCGCCCCGGTAGCCGGGGCGGCCGAGGCTCCGCAGCGAGCACAGGAGGCCCGCCGCCGACAGGCCCTGCGACGCTCTCCACAGGAGCCCTGACGCGCCGCGGCGGAGGGGGCGCACCACCTCCGGGACCGCCGCCGCCTCGCGCTCCAGCACGGCCGTGAGCGCGAGCTCGCAGACCTTGCCCGCGATCCCGAACCGATGGACGATGGCCTCGCCGGCGGGCGTCGGAGGGAAGAGCTCGAGCACGGCGCCTCCGCCGGCGGCGCCCGACGCCGCGAAGAGGATGGGCAGCGTCCGCCGCGTCCCATGCCAGATCGGGACGGCGGTGTTCGCGACGAGGACGCCCGTGTACGTGCAGAGCGGGAGGCCGACCAGCCCCGCGCCGGCCGCCGCGAGATCGCCCAAGCGACGCTGCCGCTCCGAGGCCGGCAGGAGCGCGGCCGCGGCGGACGCCGTGGACATGGCGCCGAAGGCGGAGAGGATCCACGTCCCCATGTTCATGGGCGAGGTCGGCCTGAAGACGCGCAGCATGTTGAGGAACCGCGCGGGCCGTCCCAGGTCCGCGATGAGGAGCGCCGCGCTCGCGACCGCGCCGCCGGCGGCGACGAGGCGGCAGCGGCGGATGAGCGTGCCGGTCCCCTGGGAGCGCGCGAGCTGGGTCGCGGCGCCGAGCGCGGCGGCCGCGCCCGCCACGCCGCCCACGTAGAAGTAGGTCGGGATCATCCACTTCCAGACCGGCTCCTTGAGGAGCGGCACGTCGTAGTACGTGCCCTGCCGCGAGGCATCCGACGGGATCGCCGGGAGCTCCTCCTCGCGGGCGGCGGGACATCCTCGCACGCGCTGCTGCGATCCCTCGCCGAGCAGCCGCCCCACCTCGGGATCGACGTTCCTGCCATCGCGAGTGCCGATGGTCTCGCGCACGCTCATGGCAAGCTCCTCCTCGCTCCGAGCACGGACCCCAGGGCGAGCGCGGCCAGCCCGACCACGCTCGCTGCCATCGCCCACCAGGCGTCGGCGATCTTCTTCGTCGGGACGACCGGATCGGGCGGCAGGTTGTAGACCTCGGGCCTGTCGCAGAGCAGGAAGAAGGCGTGCAGGCCCTCCGTCCCGGGCTGGCTCGCCGCGCTCTCGCCGTACAGGTACGCGTCGGCGACGCCGCGTTCGTGCAGCGTCTCGACGCGCTCGCGCGCGCGCTCCTGGAGCTGATCGACCGGGCCGAACTGGATCGACGCCGTCGGGCACGCCTTCGCGCAGGCGGGCACCATGTCGCCCTTCAGCCGGTCGTAGCAGAGCGTGCACTTCCAGGCCCGGCCGTCGTCCTCGCGGCGATCGATGACGCCGAATGGGCAGGCGGAGACGCAGTACCCGCACCCATTGCAGATGTCTGGCTGCACGTACACGGAGCCGAACTCGGTGCGGACGATCGAGCCGGTGGGGCACGCCTCGAGACAGCCGGCGCGCTCGCAGTGCTTGCAGACGTCGCTCAACATGAGCCAGGCGAACTTCGAGCCTGGGGGGGCTGCGGCTTCTGGCGGCCCCCCCAGTCCGACCAACACGTCGACGCGGCTCTCCTCGAGCATCTCCATGGGCACGTTCAGCGGGTGCGGCTGGCCCAGGATGATCCCGTCGCGGCCGGTCACGCCCTCGTGCGCCCGCGGGCAGCCCTGGCCCGGCAGCGCCGCCGGCCGCTCCACGAACGCGACGTGCCGCCACGTCGAGGCGCCGAGCTGGCGCGTGTTGTCGAAGCTCATCCCGGTGAAGAGGAAGCCATCGTCAGAGAGCTGGTTCCACTGCTTGCAGGCGACCTCGCACGCCTTGCAGCCGATGCAGAGCGTGGTGTCCGTGAAGAAGCCCATCTGCCTCACGGGCCGCCGCGTCCCGGCCGTCTTCCTCTCCGGCGCCGCTCCGGCCGTCGTCTCGTAGTCGCTCCTCACGTTGCCGGGCATGGGCTCACCTCGGCTCCTGCGCGGGCTGACGCCGCGGGTTCTCCCGGCCGGGCATGTCGCGCTCGACGATCGTGCGCGGCTCGGGCTCGCGGAGCTCGAGGCCGTCGGTCGCGGCGCGACGTCCGAAGCCGTGCCGCCCTGCCCGGATCTGGCCCGTGAAGGCCTTCGACTCCTGGATCGAGACGTTCGGGTCGGCGACGAAGGGGATGAGCTCGTTCGCGGGGTCCCCGGTGACGCGCCCGACGTAGCTCCAGTGGTACGGCAGGCCGATGGTGTGGACGACGCGCCCGCGCACCTTGAGCGGCTTCAGCCGCTCGGTGACGAGGACGCGGCACTCGATCTCGCCCCGCGCCGTCGTGATGGTCGCCCACCCGCCGTTCCGGAGCCCCTTCTCGGCGGCGAGCTCGCGCGAGACCTCGCAGAACATCTCGGGCTGCAGCTCGCACAGCCAGGACAGCCATCGGCTCATCGCGCCCGCGGTGTGGTGCTCGGTGAGCCGGTAGGTCGTGAGGACGTACGGAAAACGCTCGTCGCCGTAGGCGAGGTGGTAGGGGTTGTCGCGCCGCCGCCACTCGACCCGCGCCGGGTTGCACTGCTGCTTGTAGAGCGCGTTCGCGACCACCGACTCCTCCGGCTCGTAGTGCGTCGGAAAGGGCCCGTCCACCAGTCCCGACGGCGCGTAGAGCCAGCCCTTGCCGTCGGCGTTCATGATGAACGGGTCGATGCCGGAGATGGTCGCCGTGCCGTGCGCGTCCTTCGGCGGGCGATATGCGGGGTCGCGATCCGCGATGAAGTCGGGGACGTCGTAGCCCGTCCACTTCCGCTGCTCGGCGTCCCACCAGACGTACTTCTTGCGCTCCGACCAGGGCCGGCCCTCGGGGTCGGCGGAGGCGCGGTTGTACATGAGCCGCCGGTTCATCGGCCACGCCCAGCCCCACTCCGGCGCGACCCAGATCTGCTGCCCCTGCGGGCGGCGCCGCGCGGGCTGGTTCACCCCGTCCGCGTAGCACCCCGAGTAGATCCAGCAGCCGCACGCGGTCGAGCCGTCGTCCGCCAGCTTCGCGAACCCGGGGACGGGTGCGCCGTCCGCGACCGTGTAGCCGCTGATCTCCTTCAGGACGCGCTCGGCGTCGGGCTCCGCCCGCGCGCCCCACTCGCCGTAGTCCCAGGTGAGCGCCTGGATGGGCCGGTCGCGATCCTCCTTCGACGCGGCGTAGAGCCGCTTCAGGCGCTTGCCGAGGTGATACGCGAAGTGGAGCTCGCTGCGGCAGTCCCCGGCCGGCTCGATGGCGGCGTGGTGCCACTGCAACAGGCGCTGCGTGTTCGTGAAGCTGCCGTCCTTCTCGGTGTGCGCCGCGGCCGGGAAGAAGAAGACCTCCGTCTCGATCTCCTCCGGCTTCACCTCGCCGCGCGCGATCTCGGGCGCGGTCCGCCAGAACTCGGCCGTCTCGGTGAGCGCGAAGTCGCGCACCACGAGCCAGTCGAGCTTGCGGAGCCCCTTGCGGTGGAGCGCGCCGTTCATCGAGCCGACGGACGGGTTCTCGCCCATGACGAAGTAGCCCTTCACCTTGCCGTCGGCCATGTCGGCCACGGTCGTCATGTGCGAGTGGTTGCCCGACAGCGAGGGGAGCCAGTCGAAGCCGAAGTCGTTCTCCTTCGTCGCCGCGTCGCCGAACCACGCCTTGAGCAGCGACACGACGTACTTCGGCATCTGGCTCCACCAGCCGGTGGCGGACTGGTTCGTGCGGAGGTAGTGGGGGAGCCCCTCGTGCTGCGTCGCGTGAGGCATGGGCAGATAGCCCGGCAGGAGGTCGAACAGGGTCGGGATGTCGGTCGAGCCCTGGATCGACGTGTGGCCGCGGAGCGCCATGATCCCGCCGCCCGGCCGGCCCATGTTGCCGAGCAGGAGCTGGATGATCGCGGCGGTCCGGATGTACTGCACGCCGACGGTGTGCTGCGTCCACCCCACCGCGTAGCAGAAGGCGCTCGTGCGCTCGCGCCCCGAGCTCCGGCAGAGCGTCTCGGCGACCTGGAGGAAGACCTCCTTCGGGATGCCGCACACGTCCTCGACCAGCTCGGGCGTGTAGCGCGCGAAGTGCTTCTTCAGGAGCTGAAAGACGCAGCGCGGGTGCTGCAGCGTCTGGTCCTCCTTCCGCTCCAGCACTTTCGAGCCGCGCAGGTCGGCGCGGCCCGCGCCCTTCTCCGCGTAGATCTCCTTGTGGCCGGCGGCGGGGACGGTGCCTTCGACGCCCTCGTACTGCCACGTCTCGGGGTCGTAGCCTTCCTTCGCGTCGAAGCCGCTGAAGAGGCCGTCCAGGTCCTCCGTGTCCTCGAACCGCTCGTCGATGATGGTGGGCGCGTTCGTGTAGTGGAGGACGTACTCCTTGAACCAGCGCTCGTTCTCGATGATGTACCGGACGATGGCGCCCAGGAACGCGATGTCCGTCCCGGGGCGGATGGGGACGTGCAGGTCGGCGACCGCGCTCGTCCGCGAGAACCGCGGGTCCACGTGGATGATGGTCGCGCCCCGGTTCTTCGCCTCCATCACCCAGCGGAAGCCGACCGGGTGACACTCCGCCATGTTCGAGCCCTCGATGACGATGCAGTCGGCGTTCTGGAGGTCCTGCTGGAACGTCGTCGCGCCGCCGCGGCCGAACGAGATCCCCAGACCGGGGACCGTGGAGCTGTGTCAGATCCGCGCCTGGTTCTCCACCTGCACGATCCCGAGCGCGGTGTAGAGCTTCTTGAGGAGGTAGTTCTCCTCATTGTCGAGCGTCGCGCCTCCCAGGTGCGCGATGCCGAGCGTGCGGCGCACCCGCGCGCCGGCGTGCTTCGTCCCCTCGGGCTCGCGCTCCTCCCACGTCGCGTCGCGCGTCGCCCTGACGCGCTCGGCCACCATGTCCATCGCGAGCTCGAGCGGGAGCTCCTCCCATCGCGTCGAGCGCGGCCGGCGATGGAGCACCTTCTTCTCGCGATGGCTGCCCGTCACGAGCTGGAAGGTCGCCGCGCCCTTCGGGCAGAGGCAGCCCTGCGAGATGGGCGAGTCGGGATCACCCTCGATGTCGATGATGCGCTCGTCCTTCACGTAGACGAGCTGACCGCACCCGACCGCGCAGTACGGGCAGACCGAGCGGGCGACCCGGTCCGCCGACGCGGTGCGCGGCGCGAGCTCGCGCGTCCGCTCCGACCAGGCGCTCGCGCCGAGGCCGACGGGATCGAGGTGCGCCAGCTGGCGCGCGACCGGCCACTCCGAGATCACGTGGAGCTTCTTCGGCACGAGGGTCACCTCCTCATCCGTCCTGGATGAATGTGGTGGCGCCGGCCGGCACGGCAACGGAGCGGGACGTGGACCTCACGGGCGGCGAGGCGGCGCCGGGCACGCGCGCGAGCGTGCAACCCCGTGGTGACCTCGGCGGCATGCGCACCTTCCCTCGCAGGAAGGTCATGCCGGTCAGCGGGCGAGCGCCTCCAGCTCGGCGTGCCTCGCCTCCCACTCGCCGTAGAGCCGGGCCAGCTCGTCCTTCGCCGCCGCGAGCGCCTCGACGTGGGGGCGAGCGCGCGCGAAGTCCTGGTACAGCGCGGGGTCGGCGAGCGCGGCCTCGGCGGCCCTCTGCGCGGCCTCGAGCTCCCCGACCCGCGCCTCGATCCGCTCGATCGCGTCGCGGAGGGGCTTCTCACGGGCGTAGCGCGCGTTGCGCGCCTCGGCCTCGGCGCGCCTCCGCTCCTTGTCCGTCAGGTCTCGGCCGTCGCGCCTCGACTCCGGGCCGCCGGCGCCGGCGCCACGCTCGGCGCGAGCGGATTCCTCCGCGGCGCCCTCGGCCAGCTGCCGCTGGTGATAGAGCCAGTCGTCGAGGTTCCCCGGCTGGTCCACGATCGCGCCGTCCTTCACCTCCCAGATGCGCGTCGCGAGGCCGTTCAGGAAGCTCCGGTTGTGCGAGACGAACAGCATCGTCCCGTCGTAGCGCCTGAGGGCCTCGATGAGCGCCTCCGAGGACGCGAGGTCGAGGTGGTTCGTCGGCTCGTCGAGGAGGAGCAGGTTCGAGCGGAGGAGGAGGATGCGCGCCAGCGCCACGCGGGCGCGCTCGCCGCCGGAGAGGACGCCGATGGGCTTCTCGACGTCGTCTCCGGAGAAGAGGAAGCCCCCCGCCACGCTGCGCACGTACGCCTCGCCCTGGTCCGGGACGATGTCCCAGAGCGCGTCGAGAATGCTCTGCTTGGCTTGGAGCGAGCCGAACCCGCCGTTCTCTCCGCGCTCGAAATGGTGCTGGGCGTAGTACCCCGGCACGACCGAGTGCCCGAGCTTCACCTCGCCGCGATCGGCCGCGAGCTCGCCGGCCACGATGCGGAGGAGCGTCGTCTTCCCGGCGCCGTTCGGCCCGATGATGGCGACGCGCTCGCCGCGCTGCACCTGCGCCGTGACGCCCTGGTAGACGACCTTGGCCCCGAACGCCTTCGAGACGCCGTCGAGCCGCACGACCTCCTTGCCCGAGCGCGGCGCCTCGGCGAAGTGGAACGAGAGCGTCGCGCGCTGCTCGCGCACCTCGACGTCGTCCATCCGGTCGAGCATCTTCTGGCGGCTCTGCGCCTGGCGCGCCTTGGTCGCCTTGGCGCCGAACCGGTCGATGAACCCCTGCAGCTCGGCGCGCCGCGCCTCCTGGCGCCGCGCCGCGGCGTCGAGCCGCTCCTCCTCCTCGACGCGCAGGCGCTTGTAGTCGTCGTAGTCGCCCGCGTAGCTGCGCAGCCCCTCGGGCTCGAGCGAGAGGACGCGCCCGATCTGCCGGTTCAGGAACTCCCGATCGTGGCTGATGAGGAGGAGCGCCTTCGTCGAGCCGCGCAGGAAGGCGTCGAACCAGGTGAGGGTCGGGATGTCGAGGTGGTTCGTGGGCTCGTCGAGGAGCAGCAGGTCGGGGTCCTGCAGCAGGAGCCCGGCCAGCGCCGCCCGCATCTTCCACCCGCCCGAGAGCGCGCCGGTGGGTTGCCGCAGGTCGGCGGGGTCGAAGCCGAGCCCGCCCAGGATGCGCTCGGCCCGGTGACGCCCGTAGCGCTCCTCGAAGTGGTCGAGCTCCGCGTGAAGGTCCGCGAGCGCCTGCGCGAGCTCGAGCTGCTCGTCGGCTTCGTCCGCGTCGCGCAGCGCCGCCTCGGTCGCGAGGAGCCGCGCCTCGACCGCGCCTCGACCGGGAACCGAGGCGAGGACCATGTCGACGAGCGGGCCCTCGGGCAGGGCGGCCACGTCCTGCGGCAGGTAGCCGGCGCGGGCGCCCCGGCGCCAGGCGAGGGTGCCCGAGTCGGGGGTCGTCTCGCCGGCGAGGATCCTGAGCAGCGACGACTTGCCCGTGCCGTTCGCGCCCACCAGCCCGATCCGGTCGTGAGGCGCGATGGCGAAGGCGGCGCCCGCGAAGAGGACCTTGGGGCCGTAGGCGAGCGACAGGCCGCTGGCGGTGACGAGGGACACGCGGAGCCGACGCTCTTAACCTTTCTTCACCTGGGCGACAAGCGCGCCCAAGGCGCGGGGGCCATCCTCGACGGCGAAAGGAAGGAGATCCACCATGAAGAAGATCCTCTCGACCATCCTCGCCCTCGTCGTCCTCGCCGGCGGGGCGCTCGCCCTGACGGCCTTCCGCGGCCACGGCGATCCCGCCCGCATGGACCGCTTCATCACGCACCGGCTCGACGACATGCTCGACGACGTCCACGCGACCGACGCGCAGCGCCAGCAGATCACCGCCATCAAGGACAAGCTCGTCGCGGAAGGGAAGGCGCTCCACGCCGGCCACACCGATCTCCGCAAGGAGCTCCTCGCGCAGTGGCAGGCGGACCAGCCCGACGCGGCGAAGGTGCACGCGCTCGTGGACGGCCGAGCCGCCGAGATGAAGAAGTTCGCCGACGACGTCGCGGACGCCCTGCTCCAGGTGCACGGCATCCTCACCCCCGATCAGCGCGCGCAGGTCGCGAAGAAGATGCAGCGGCACATGGATGAGTAGGGTCCCGTCCCCTCCCCCCGCCACGCGGGGGGAGGGCCGGGGAGAAGGGCGCGTTATGATCGTCTCCGTGTCGCCCGACCCCGTCCTCACCGCGCTCCTCGTCGAGGACGACGCTCGCCTCGCGGCGCTCACCCGCGAGTACCTCGAGACGCACGGCGTGGTGGTCACCGTCGTGTCGGACGGCCGTCGCGGCCTCGCGGAGGCGCTGGCGCGCCGCCACGACGTCGTCCTCCTCGACCTCATGCTCCCGGAGAAGCATGGGCTCGAGGTCTGCCGCGAGCTGCGCGCCCGCTCCGACGTGCCCATCGTCGTCCTCACCGCGCGCGGCGAGGAGGCCGACCGCGTGATGGGCCTCGAGCTCGGCGCGGACGACTACCTCGCGAAGCCCTTCTCGCCGCGCGAGCTGCTCGCGCGCATCCGCGCCGTCGTCCGGCGCGCGCGCGGGCAGGCGGGCCCGTCGCTCGAGGTGGTGCGGGTCGGGAAGCTCGTCGTCGATCCGGGCGCCCGCCGCGCCACCTATGCGGGCCGCGAGCTCGCGCTCACCGGCTACGAGTTCGGGCTGCTCAAGGCGCTCGCGGAACGCGCCGGCCGCGTCCTCACGCGCGAGCAGCTCATGGAGATCGCAAAGGGGAGCGCCGAGGAGTCCTTCGACCGCTCCATCGACGTCCACGTGTCGAGGCTGCGCCACAAGCTCGGCGACGACCCGAAGCGTCCGCGCCTCCTCAAGACGGTGCGCGGCGCGGGGTACATGCTCGCCGCCGAGGACGGCGCGTGAGGCACGGCCTCCATCGCCACCGGCTCCCGGCCCGGCTCTTCTGGCGCGTCTACCTGAACGGCCTGCTCCTCCTCGCGCTCGTGGCGCTCGCCATGTTCGCCGTCGGCGCCGCGCTCCGGCACGCGCCCCCGGGCCACAGCCAGGAGCGCTTCGTCCAGTACGCCGCGGAGCGGGTGGGCGAGCTGCACGGTGACCCGGAGCGGCTCGCCCGTGAGCTGCGCCGCGTCCGCGAGACGTTCGGCGCCGAGGTGACGGTCTACGAGCGCGGCGCGGTCCTCGCGTCGAACGTCCAGCCTCCGGCCGCTCCGCTCTCGCCGGCGGAGGAGGCGCGCGTCGCGAGCGCACCGTTCAAGGTCGCGGACCGGCACTGGACGTTCGCCGCCGCGGTGGAGGGCGCGCCGGGTGCGTACGTGCTCCTCTCCGGGAGCCTTCCGTCCCCCTCGCTCCTGCGCGGCGCCACCTTCCTGGCGGCGGTCCTGCTCGCGCTGGCGGTCGCCTCGATCCCGCTCGCGCGCGCCATCTCGGCGCCCCTCGAGCGGCTCGGCCGCGCGGTGAGGGCGTTCGGCGCGGGCGACCTCTCGGCGCGCGCCCGCCTGCGCGCGCGCGGGGAGGTGGGCGAGGTCGCGCTGGCCTTCGACCAGATGGCGGATCGGATGCAGGCGCTCCTCCGGAGCGAGAAGGAGCTCCTCGCCAACGTCTCCCACGAGCTGCGAACGCCGCTCGCGCGGATCAGGGTGGCGCTCGACCTCGCGGCGGAGGGCGACCTCGAGCGGTCGCGCCGCTATCTCGCCGAGATCGCGACCGATCTCGAGGAGCTGAACCAGCTCGTGGACGACGTCCTCACCGCCGCGCGCCTCGATCTCGCCGCGGGGCGCGACTCGGGGTCGGGGCTGCCGCTGCGGCGCGAGCGCGTCGACGCCCGCGACCTCGTGGTGCGCGCCGCCGAGCGCTTCCGCGCGGACCACCCCGAGCGCGCGCTCCACCTGGACGTCGACGGGGCGCTGCCCGCGCTCGACGCCGATCCGGCGCTCCTGCGCCGCGTCCTCGACAACCTCCTCGACAACGCGCGCAAGTACTCCGACGACGGCGCGCCGATCACCCTGTCCGCGCGCGGCGACGGCGACCGCCTCGCGGTCGAGGTGCTGGACCAGGGCATCGGCCTCGACGAGGCCGACCTCGCCCGGCTCTTCACCCCGTTCTTTCGGTCGGATCGCAGCCGTGCGCGGGGGACGGGAGGCGTCGGCCTGGGGCTCGCCCTCGCGAAGCGGGTGGTGGAGGCGCACGGTGGCCGCATCGACGTCGAGAGCGCCCCCGGGAAGGGCACCCGCATCCGCTTCAGCGTTCCTGGTGCGGGAGCCAGCTGACGTCGCGGATCCGCTCCTGGTGGCGCGACGGCACGAAGAAGCGCAGCCGCGCAGCGATGAGCAGCATCGCGAGCGCCGCGAGGGCGAACAGGCCCAGGTAGAGGCGGAGCATCCTGGGCTCGCGGCGGGAATCGTGCAGCGTCACGTGGGCTCTCCCTTGCAGGCGCTAGGCCACTTTGGTCATCGCTGCGGCGGGCGCCAAGCTCCCGTGACGAAGGGACAAGGAGGCCAGATGGGCGTGACCTGCGTCACGTGGGATGCACCGGAAAGCGACTCCGTGCTGCCACACCTGTGATGGCCGTGCTCGGTTGCGCTGATCCCGTGAACGAGCCCGCGCCCGTGCCCGCGCCCGGCTTCTTTCGGGCTCGGACTCGGGCTCGGAGCTCACTCCAACTGGGCAGCGCCATGAGATGCGCGGCGCACGGAGCGTGTGACGCACCCGGCGGTGGGTCGCGGTGGTGGGGCGCCACGGGGCGATGACCCTGCGCGGGTGTTGCTCATGAGGCCGGGCGGCTTACCACACCGTGCCGCAGCTGCGGCAACGCGCCTTCCGGAAGAGGAAGTCGGACCCGAACCCGGTCCTCTTGCCGCAGGTCGGACAGACGAGGTCGTAGAACGCGTACGACGACGGGTGGCCGAGCGCGAGGCCCGCCGCGAGGAGCGGTAGCACCAGTCCTCCGATGGAGACCGCGATGAAGAGGGGGCTGAGCGCGTGCCGGGCGAACCCGGCGGCGATGCTGGCGGCCATGATCACGCCCAGCACGATGGTGAGGAAGCGACCCCAGAGCCAGGCTAGCCGCAGCCCTCGGACGAGGCCGACCACCACGGCGCCAAAGAGCAGCACAGCGAACGCGAGCTTCCACCAGCCCACGGCGCCCGCCCGCGCGAGCGAGAGGGCGAGCGCGATCTGCAGCACGAGGACGATGCCGAGGGCGGCGACGGCGATCCAGACCGTGGCGGGGAGGCGGCGGCGCATGCCGCTTCTCTACTATGGCTCGGGCGTGGAGCGTGCTCGATCACG